>CAZEIT010000253.1:0-3885 GCA_964512515.1 uncultured Desulfobulbus sp. | reverse complement strand
GTACCCGTAACGAAGATCAAATCGCTTTCGGCTTTCCCCTCTGCACCACCGCCATGCCGCTGGTAGAGCGCTTTGCCGCCATCACCAAAAGCGTACAAAGCGCTTCGCCCCACGGGCGGCGCGAAGCCTGCACACCGCTGTGCGGATTTTGGGGTGTGCCGCCCCGGGATTTTGACCTGCTGGCTGTCTTTCCGGAGCAAACCCATGTCTTTGGCTGGACCCGCTGCATGGAAAACAAAACCCCGGCAGATCTTGAGCTGGAATGCCAGTTTGACCCCAGCCTGCCCACGGTTTTTTTCACCCAATCCTTCTGCGCTAAAGCTGCGCTTGCGCAGCACCTTGGCCGCAAACATCCCCAGGCCCTGGTGATTGACTGTGATGTCAGCCCCAGCAACTCGGCCCGGGCAAAGATCGAGGCCTTTCTCGAACTCTCTGGCGTTCCCACTGCAACCAACGCCTCATCCTGATGCTGCTGGCAGATTTTGGCACTACCTACTGCAAGCTCCTGGACACGCTGCAGGATACCAGCCCGCGCATTATCGCCAGCCGCGATCTTAAGCCAGGGTTTCAGGCAGATTTAGCCACCGGCCACAATGCTGCCCGCCGCAGCAAGCGCTCCATCAATGAACTGAGTGCCCTGGCCAGGGGCGGCCGCAGCCTTATCGCGGGCGACAGCTTTGTCCTTCTGGACTGCGGCAGTCGTGATCTGAAGTTTGTCCGTTTTGCTGGGGGTAAGGTGGCGGATATGGGCTGGAACGCGGAGTGCGGGGCCTCAATGGGTTTTACCATCGAGCTGCTTGCCTCCTACTATCAGCTCGATTATGCCGCCATGGAGGTTCCCAAAAGCGGCTTTTCCATAACCTGTGGTGTGCTCGGCATGAGTCACATTTTCGATGCAGTGGTGCAAGGCAGCACGGAAGAAGAGGCTGTAGCCCGTTTTGTGCGCGGCATTGCCCTCAATGCCCACCGCTTTGCCGGTGCTCCAAAGGAACTCTACCTCTCCGGCGGCCTCTGCGCCAATCCGCTTTTTGTTGCCTGCCTGCCCTGCACCGTCCACCTGTTGGGCCGTTTTGTTCTGCTGGAAGGGCTCAAGCAGTTGCAGGCGAATGAAAGCTGATCCTCGATAGCCAGCCCCTGTGAGCTGCAAACGTAACTCTTCGCCCATTTCCAGTTCCATATCAAAGCCGACACGGATAGCGCTTTGACATAGAATTACACGTAGCTCTGGTACTCCGGCTGGTACATCAGCTCCTGTATATACTGGCGCAGATTGTCTGGCTGCCGTTGCGTGGCCAGGCCGCTGGCATAGGCCTCCGCCGCCACGGCCACGGCCACATCCAGGGAAACCTCCCGCACCTTGGGCACCGGCGGATACAAACGGCCTTGCTGTAAATCCTCGGCGCTCACTGCATTGGCCACCGCCTTTGCTGCCACCAGAAACATGCGGTCACTGATTCGTTTCGCGCCACAGGCGAGCGCGCCCATGCCCACTCCTGGAAAGATATACACATTGTTGCCCTGCATGGGATAACGGGTTTCGCCCCCAATCATCACCGGCGCAAAGGGGCTGCCGCTGGCGAACAGAGCTCGACCGCCTGTCCAGGTGTAGGCCTCTTCTGCCGTGCACTCAGATTTTGAAGTGGGGTTGGATAGAGCAAAGATAACTGGCCGCTCGTTCACCCTGGCCATCAGCTCCAGCACTTCACGGCCAAACTGTTTGGGCTGGCCGGAAACACCGATAATGGCCAGCGGCTGCAGGGAGTCCACCGCAGCGGTGAAGGAATCAAGAAAGGGATGCGGGTGGGCAAAGCGGCGTTTTTCCTCGTTCAGATCATCCCGAGACTGAACTACCAGGCCCTTGGAATCAAAATACCAGCAGTGCATACGGGCTTCGGCCTCACTCAGGCCCTCTTCAAGCATGGCCTCCACCAGCAGATTGCCTGTGCCCAACCCTGCCTCGCCTGCTCCCAGAAAGAGGAAGCGATGATCGCTTAATCTGCCGCCAAGGGCGCGCAGGGCCGAGAAAAAGCCAGCCAGCGCAATCGAGGCCGTGCCCTGGATGTCATCGTTGAAACAGCAGACGACATCCCGGTATTTCTGCAGAAAACGGAAAGCGTTGCGGTTGGCGAAATCCTCAAACTGGATCAAGGCGCCTGGGTACAGCTTTTGCACGGCCCAGACAAATTCATCCACCAACTCATCATAGGCCTCTCCGCGCACCCGCGGGTTTTGCAGACCGATATAGAGTGGATCATTCAAGAGCCGGGTATTGTCCGTGCCCACATCCAAGGTCACCGGCAGGCTCACTGAGGGGTGAATACCGGCGCAGACCGTGTATAGTGCAAGCTTGCCTACAGGAATGCCCATGCCGTCCGCGCCCAGATCGCCCAGGCCGAGGATGCGTTCACCATCGGTCACCACAATTACGCGGATATCCTTCATGGGCCAGTTGGTCAGCCGTTCGGCTACACGCCCCTTGTCGTGGATGGAAATATAAACCCCGCGCGGCCGCCGGAAGATATGCCCATATTCCAGGCAGGCCTGACCCACTGTAGGGGTGTAGATGATGGGCATCAACTGCTCAATGTTCTCCAGCAGCACCCGGTAAAAGAGGGTGCTGTTGCGATCCTGCAGGGCATTGAGAAACACGTAGCGCTCCATGTCGGTGGCTTTTTTGCCCAGATTGCCCAAAACCCGCTTTACCTGCTCCTCAATGGTGTGCACCCGCGGCGGCAGCAAACCGCCCAACCCCAGCGCCTCCCGTTCTTCTTCAGTGAAGGCAGTGCTCTTGTTGAAGGAGGGGTCGCGCAACAGGGCAATGCCCCGGGGCAAATGTCGCACCAGGCAGGCTTTGCGCATGCAGTCGGTGGCGTCATCACAGGTGACGCTTTCCGCCACCTCGCGCTGCAGATGGATCTGGGCCAGCACAGCCGCCATGGTTTCGCTGAGAAGTGAGTCCTTGCTGTAGCGGATAACAATATCGTTTTGATCTTCGCTGACTGAAAACATATGTTTTTGTATCCTGATAAATAAGATTGGTTGGAATATGGACGTTTAATACAGGATGTATTGAAAGACAGGTTCAGGCGGGTTTGCATGTATCCGGCATACGCCAACCTTACCTCAGGTCTCTGGAATTGCATTACCTATTTGAGAAGCAGCCGAGCTGCTCTGCGGCCTGTAATGCTGGTTCCGTAAGGACATCCGACGCCCGCAACATGTTTTCTCTGGCAAAGAAGCGGGGTTTGCGGCACAATACCAGCCTTGCGAGCTAGAAAGGCTTGGCCTGGCGGCAAGTACGCATATTGCGTCCAATCCAGCCCAGCCCTGTTCTCTTGATTCAGCATTTATCTATCACACGATTTTTATGGGACTTTTAACCGGTTCAGCCTCACTCACTCGTTTTGCGGTATCTGGCGACCTCCCCTCCTCTCCCTGGGATTTCATAGCCGAGCAAATTAGCCGCCACAGCTTTCGGGATATCGACGACACCCTGGATGAATACTCAGTGGGCTGGGTGTCGGTGGCCAATATGTTTGACAGCTCCTTTGCCTACAGCTCCTACGCTGCCGGAGACTATGTGGCCCTGACTCTGCGGGTGGATGAACGCCGGGTGTCGCCCGCGGTCTTGAAAAAATTCTGCCAGAAAGAAGAGGAACGCATCAAGCGGGAGCAGCAGATTCCACGTCTGGCCAGGGCTGCGCGTATCGAGATACGGGAACGCCTCCAGGCCGAACTCTTGCGCAAATCTCCGCCCATCCCGGCCACCTATGATCTGTGCTGGAATCTGGGCGATGGGGAGGTATTTTTTTTCAGCACCAGTAAAAAGGCCATAGCCCTGTTGGAAGATCTCTTCAAAGAGACCTTTGGCCTGGCCCTGATTCT
>CAZEIT010000252.1:0-3903 GCA_964512515.1 uncultured Desulfobulbus sp. | reverse complement strand
TAAGGAACGTCCTGTAAGCATCTGCCAAAACCAACACAGATAGCGCTTTGATATGGAATTGGAATAGTCAGGCATTATCACAGTGGGCGCAGCTCAGGTGCGAATTGATGTATTGCCGGATGCTCTTGGCAATGGTGGTAAAGATGCCAATAGACTTGGCTTCGTCTATTTCCAAGAGGGTAATACGAAAACCCTGCAGGTCAGTGGCAAAGGAAGACAGCGGCACCACGCAGATGCCGGTCGAGGCCAGCAGGTGATAGACAAAGCGTTTGTCAGGCTGCACGCCTGCGCCGGTCACCAGATGGTCCACGGTTTCGCGCACCGCATCGTTTTCAATAGGCAGGGACTGTTTATGGTTGAGCACACCCTCCTCAAAGACCACGCTCATATAGAAGGCGCCATTGGTGCGGTTCACCAGTACGCCCTTGACGTCCTTCAAAATATTGTAGGCGATATTGGAATTGCGCTCGTAAATACGCACCCGCTCTCGCAGATTGGGCAGGTACTGCGGGTGCGATTTGATGCGCGGCATCACCACCTGCGGCAGGGTGGCGGAGCACACCTCCAGCATCTTGGCATTTAAGATAGACTGCACATAGGTGGCAAACATGGGATCGCGCTTGCGGTTATAGGTTTCGATCCAGCCGCAGCGTCCACCGGGCCAGGGCATTTCCTTGGAGATGCCACGCATGCAGATGGCGGGCACTTTATTGCCAATCACCGTACACAGGGGCGTGCACATGGTGTTGTTGAAGGTCATGTTCTGGTAAACTTCATCACAGATGATGAAGAGATCATTCTTCTCGCAGATATCAACAATGGCCCGCATTACATCCGCCGGATAGACCGCACCAGTGGGGTTGTCCGGATTGATGACCAGGATCCCAGCCACTGCCGGATTGTACTTGATATGGTTCTCTATATCTTCCAGATCCGGATACCAGAGATGGTTGGGGTCAAGGATATAGGTAACCGGCTCTGCCCCGGCGTGGGCGGCCTCGGCCGAAGAATGGGTAGTATAGCTCGGGGTGGGTACAATCACCCGGGCGGTGCGCTTCAAAAAACCATAAACCTTGGAAATGGCGTCGCCCAAGCCATTGAAGAAAATAACATCATCAGCGTCTATCTGCACGCCACCCTTGCTGTTGGTGGTTTGCGCCACAAACTCCCGCGCCGCCAGCATGCCCTTGGTGGGGCTGTAGGCATAGGAGGCGTTTTCGTACACTGCCTCGGCCACAATCTCCTTCATCCAGTCCGGGATGATTTCTCCCTTGGCCACCGGATCGCCAATGTTTTCGTAATATACCTGTACACCCAACCGTTCCAATTGTTCGGCCACCGCAACTATGTTGCGGATTTCATAGGTCAATACACTGGCGCCGGCATGTAAAATGTCTGTTCGCATCGTCAAGCTCTAGCAGAGAAAAAGGAAGCCTGCCGAAACAATCCTGTTTTTCGGCAGGCACAAGGTTATATATTTTTATCCAAGAATGCAGTGGGAGTCAACAGCCATATCCATAACGCCAAGTCTACCAAGGGGCCATCAAAGCTGACACAGATAGCGCTTTATATGGGATTGGCATCAGGCAATATCATAACTTTTGAGTTTGTTGAGCAGGGTCTTGCGGGTGATTTCCAGGCGGCGGGCTGCCTCGCTGCGGTTGCCGCCGGTTTCCTCCAGGGTTTTGAGGATAAGCGCCTTCTCCGCCTCCTTGAGGGTGGCCGGCTCTTCCGCTGGCGCTTCCTCATGTAGGCCCGCCCAGCGCTGCAAGGCCATAGGCAGCACGGAAATATCCAGATAATCACCGCGCATGAGGATGACCCCACGCTCAATGGCGTGCTCCAACTCGCGCACATTGCCTGGCCAGGGGTAGCGGTTAAAGAGATCCATGCAATCTGGAGTGAGCCCTTTTACCTCCCGCTTGTTCTGATGGGCAAACTTCTGCACAAAATAGGAGACCAAAAGCGGAATATCACCCTGCCGCTCACGCAACGGCGGCACCTCCAGTTCCACCACCTTCAAACGGTAGTACAAATCTTCCCGAAACAGGCCACTCTGCACTGCCTCTTCCAGGTCGCGGTTGGTGGCGGCAAGAATGCGAGCATCTACCCGGATGGTTTCCTGGCCTCCCACCCGCTGCACTTCGTGCTCCTGCAAGGCGCGCAGCAACTTCACCTGCATAGCCGGTGAGGTCTCGCCAATTTCATCCAGAAAAAGGGTGCCGCCCTGGGCCTGGATAAAGCGACCCTCGCGGCGGCGGTCAGCGCCGGTGAAAGCCCCACGCTCGTGCCCAAAGAGTTCGGATTCGAGCAGGGTTTCCGTAAGGGCTGCGCAGTTGATCTTGATAAAGGGGCCATTTGCCCGCTCGCTTTTGTGGTGCAGGGCCGAGGCCACCAGCTCCTTGCCAGTACCGGATTCACCGGTGATGAGCACAGTGGCCGTGGTGGGAGCCACCTGAGCAATCATCTGCCACAGATCGAGCATGGGCGGCGACTGGCCGATTATCTGCATCTCCGCGCCAATGCTAAGCTCCTGCGGTGCTTTCTTCTCCTCGGGCTGGCGATGCCCCATGGCCACTTCCATGGTGGTGCGCAAGCGCTCGAAATCAAGCGGCTTGGTAAGGTAATCCTGCGCTCCCTGCTTGATGGCGGCCACCGCTGAATCCACCGAGGAAAAGGCGGTCATGATGATAACCGGAATGGCCGGGTTGATGGCACGGATACGGCGCAAGGCCTCCATACCATTCATGCGCGCCATGCGCACATCCATGAGAATGGCGTCAAAGGGCTGGACCTCCACCGCGGCAACAGCTGCCACGCCGTCGTCTGCCTCGGTGCAATCCCAACCCCAGTCAGCAAACAGTGAGCAGAGCGTATAGCGGTGCACCCGTTCATCATCTACCACCAGAATGTTCAGCCTTTGTCCGTGCATGGGCGTTCCTTGAAATCTGATTGTCGCAAAAACAGCTTGTTAGCATACCATGAACCCTCTTGATCGTGCAAATAAAAGCATGATAACAAACGCCAACACCCTGGCAAACCGTGGATTTTACCTTATTCAACCGCATTAGCCTTGGCACGAGCCCGGCTTTACGATACAGTAACGGCTTGCCTTTTCAGAGGCTATCCACAGTCAATGTGCACTTCAAAAAGCTACGAATTAAGCACTGCACTAACGTTTTCAGGAGGAAAGCATGCACCACCCACCGCGTACACGTTCTGGCCGCAAGGGCCTTGCCCTGCTTGCGGCTGCAATCTGCACCCTGACCCTCTTTGCCGCGGCAAGCGCCCTGGCAGCGCCCATCAAACTCTCCAACCAGTTCCCACCCCAGCACCATGTCTCCAAAGGCCTGCAGGTCTTTGCCGACAAGGTAAAGGAATATTCAAAGGATGAGATGGAGGTGAAGATATTCGACTCGGGCTCCCTATTTCGTGATGCTGAGATCGTCAAGGCCATCCGCAACGGCAGCACGGAAATCGGCCTGGTGCCGGTGAACAAATGGTCGGGAATTCTGCCTGCGGTTGATATTTTTGAGGTACCCTTTACTTTTGCTCATCTACAGTCGCTTGAACAGTTCTTAAACGCTGGCGCAGCCCCCATCTTTGATGCGGCCTTTGCCAAATACGGGGCTAAGGTATTGTTCTGGGTGGATTACGGCTATGTGCAATTTTTCAACAACAAGCGGCCGCTCAAAAGCCCTGCTGACTTTTCTGGCCTGACCATGCGCGCCTTTTCCGCTGGTGATGCGGAAATCATTAAGGCCTTGGGCGCTGCCCCCACCATTATCAGTTCCTCCGAGCTGTACATGGCCCTGCAGCGCGGCACCATTGACGGCACTACCACCGGCATGCCCGCAGCCGTGGCCCGCAAGGTGGTTGAAGTGCAGAAATACATGACCCTGT
>CAZEIT010000251.1:0-3946 GCA_964512515.1 uncultured Desulfobulbus sp. | reverse complement strand
AGTGCAAGCGGTGGCGAAACAGCCAGGTAGCCAGGCTGAGGGTGCACACCGCAATTACGGCCATGGGCCAGATTTCGTGCACCAGAAAACGAATTTCCATGCCTTCGAGAAAGACCCGCCGCACCACGATGAGAAAATAGCGCATGGGGTTGATCACTGTGATGTGCTGCATCCATTGGGGCATGTTGGCAATGGGCGTGGTGAAGCCAGACAAGGTTACCGCTGGCACGATGAAGAGGATGGAACCCAAAAGCGCCTGCTGCAGGGTGGTGGAGAGTGAGGAGATCATCAGACCCACCCCGATGACCGAAAGCAGGTAGATCACCAGGGCCGGGTACAGGGTGAGCAGGCTGCCATGCAAGGGAATTTTGAACCAGAACACGGTCAGGACAATGATCAGGCTGACTTCAAAAAGCCCAACCAAAAGACCAGGCAGGGACTTGCCCACCATAATTTCCCAGGGCCGCATCGGCGTGACCAGGAGCTGATCAAAGGTGCCGTCTTCGCGCTCCCGCGCAACCGAGAGCGCGGTCACTACCAGGGTGACAATCATACCCAGAAGGGCGATGATGCCAGGAACAATGAACCAGCGGCTTTCCAGATTCGGGTTGAACCAGGCCCGCACCGCCAGACGCGCAGGCAGACCCTTGCCTTGACGCGCCATCAGGTCTTCGTTGAAATCTGTTATGATTGCGCGCACATAGTTGAGGGCCAGCATGGCGGTGTTGGAGTTACGGCCGTCAATCAGCACCTGCACAGCACAGCTTTCACCCCGCGCCGCCTGCCTGGAGCAGGCATTGCCGATGCGCAGCACCAGCAGGGTTTTTTCACTGTCGATCATGGCCTGGATGGTGTGTTCCGACTGGAGATGGGCCACGATTTCAAAGGTGGGATTACCCTGAAAACGGCTGATGAGTTCGCGGGAAATCGCGCCGGAGTCCTCATTCAAGATGGCCAGTCTGACTTTGTTCAAATCAAAGGTGGCGGCATAACCAAAAACAAAGAGCTGGATGATGGGCGGTACAATAATGGCCATGCGGCTGGATTTATCCAGGAACAGGGCGAGAAATTCCTTGAGGATAAGGGCATAGATGCGCTGGATCATGCCTAGTCGAGCTGCTTGCCGGTTTTCAGATAGGTCAGACCCAGGAAGAACAGGGCCATGGCCAGAAGATACAGGGAATTGATCAGTAAAATGGAGCCGACATTACCCACCAGAAAGAGGGTCTGCAGCATGGACACATAGTAGCGGGCGGCAATCAGGCGGGTAATGGTCTGGATGATGAGCGGCATGCTACGGATATCAAAAATAAAACCCGAGAGGAGAAACGCAGGCAGAAAGGTGACTACAAGAGACACCAGGGCAGCAACAAACTGGCTGCGAAAAACCGTTGAAATGGCCAGGCCCATGCCCAGCGCCACCAGAAGGAAGAGCGCAGAAACCGCGAGCAGCAAAACCAGCGACCCCCGGATGGGCACATCAAAGAGCAAGTAGGCCATGGCCAGGGAAATAAAAAACCCTGCCATGCCCAGGACAAAGTAGGGGATGAGTTTCCCTGCCAGCAGTTCAAATACAGAGATGCGGGTTACCAACAGGGTTTCCATGGTGCCGCGCTCCCATTCCCTGGCAATGACCAGGGCAGTGAGAAGCGAGCCGATCAGGGTCATGACCACAGCCACTACCCCTGGCACCAGGTAGTCGGTGGAGCGCACCTCTGGATTGTACCAGATGCGCTGTTCCAACTGCAGTGGTGGTTTGAGACTTTCGCCACGTAATTCCAGCTGCTTATCCAGCCAGCCAAACCAGATGCCCTGGATATAACCATCCACCAGACGAGCGGTGTTGGCATCCACCCCGTTGACAATCACCCCAATAGGCGGACTGGTGCGGGAAAGATATTCGGCGTCAAAATTGCTGCGTAGCCAGACAATACCCTGCACCTTTGCCTGTTTCAGCAGCTCTTCTGCTTCTTGCATGCTGCGTACCAGGTGCGGCTGAAAGTAGGGAGTATTGTAAAAGGAGGCGGCAAAGGCGTTGCTCTTATCGCCGGGCTGCTCAACAATGATGGCAATGGGAACGTTCTTGGCATCAAGCGATACGCCGTAGCCAAAGATAAAGAGCAGCACCAGGGGTAAAACCAGGGCAATGGCCAGGCTGGAAGGGTCGCGCATCACCTGCAGCCATTCCTTGCGCACCAAACCGCCAAGCCGCATCAGCCGTCCGGGTTTCATGCCTGAGCCTCTGGGCCCTGGTGCATCTTGATCAGACCGATAAAGGCATCTTCCATGCTGGCCCCGCCGGCACCATCTTTGCCGCCGTACTCATCCTTCATGGAGGCAGGCGTTCCCTCGGCCAGAACCCTGCCCTCGGCCATGATCACCAGGCGATCGCAGTATTCGGCCTCTTCCATGAAATGGGTGGTGATCAGGACGGTTACGCCCTGTTCTGCGAGCTGGTTGATCTGCTGCCAGAACTCGCGCCGGGCCAAAGGATCGACGCCCGAGGTGGGTTCATCCAGAAAAAGCACCTCTGGCCCGTGCATGAGCGCCACAGCCAGGGCAAGGCGCTGCTTGTAACCCAGGGGCAGCATCTGGCTGGAAACATCGGCAAAGGGCGCGAGAGCAAAGCTGTCCAGCGCCCATTGGATGCGCTCATTGCGGTGTTTGCCGCTAAGCCCGTAGGCGTTGCTGAAAAAGCGCAGGTTATGCATAACGCTTAAGTTGCCGTACAAGGAAAATTTTTGCGCCATGTAGCCGATTCTGGCCCGGGCCGCTGAGGCGGCGCTGCGCAGGTTCACCCCGGCAACCGTACAGGAGCCGCTCGATATGGGGAGCAGACCGCAGAGCATGCGGAAGGTGGTGGTTTTGCCTGCCCCGTTTGCCCCCAGAAGACCAAAGATCTCGCCGCGGCTTACCTGGAAGCTGACCTGATCAACAGCGATGAAGGAGCCAAAGCGCCGCACCAGCTTGTCTGCCTGAATGATGGCTGGGCTTGTATCCTCGGATGATTCTGAGGTTGTTTTTTTTCTTGCTGCAGGCGAAGGTTGCTTTTCGGCATGGGTCTGGCCTATCTCAAGGGACATGGCAGCCGGAGCAGTAGCATCTTGTTCTTCCCTGTCCCGCAGCACAGCGAGGAAAAAATCCTCAAACCTGGGTGGTATCGGCTCCATGGTCAAGTCTTCCAGGCCAGACAGCGGCTGCTCATCAAGGCTTGCCCCCTCATGGTTGACCACCCGTACCGCCGGACCTTGCACCAGGGCGTCTAAAACCGATGGCTGTTTGAGCAACTGCATCTGCAGACGACGGCTGCTCATAGCCTGACTGCGTACCAGCCAGGTGCGGCCCTGCATCTGGGTGCGGAAATGGGCCGGGCTACCCTGGCCAAGGATTGCCCCCCGATGGATGAGCGCCACCTCAGCACAGCGCTCTGCCTCGTCCAGGTAGGCGGTGCTGAGGAGCACACTCACTCCGTCTTCTTCCACCAGACGATAAACAATCTGCCAGAGTTCACGCCGGGAAACAGGATCCACACCGACGGTGGGTTCATCCAAGAGCAGCAGCCTGGGCGAGCGCACCAGGGTACACATCAGGCCAAGCTTCTGCTTCATGCCGCCGGAAAGCTTGCCTGCCAGGCGTTTGGCAAAGGGCTCCATGCCCGACATCTCCATAAGCCGCTGATATCGGGCAGGTCGCTTTGTCAGTTCCACCCCGTGCAGGTTGGCAAAGAGATCCATGTTCTCCTGCACACTCAAATCTTCATAGAGACCAAAACGCTGGGGGATTTAGCCAATCAGGCCCTGCACCTCCAGGGTTTGTTGCACTGTATCCAGGTTCAGCACCTGCAGCTCACCGGAAGTAGGGGAGAGCAGGCCTGCGCAGAGCCGCATGAAGGTGGTTTTGCCGGCCCCGTCCGGGCCAATCAGGCCGGTGACCTGGCTGGGCGCAA
>CAZEIT010000250.1:0-3951 GCA_964512515.1 uncultured Desulfobulbus sp. | reverse complement strand
GATCGCCAACTTCATGATTCAAGGCGGCTGTCCGCAGGGCACCGGCACTGGCGGCCCAGGTTATACCTTTCCGGATGAGTTTGATCCATCCCTGCGCCACAAAGGTCCTGGCATCCTCTCTATGGCCAATGCCGGGCCTGGCACCAATGGCAGCCAGTTCTTCATCACCCATGTGGCAACCCCGCATCTGGACGGCAAACACACGGTTTTCGGCCAGGTGATGGAAGGTCAGGATGTGGTCAACGCCATCCGCCAGGGAGATACCATCAAACATATCGAGATCATCCGGGTGGGCAAGACTGCGGAGGCGTTCAAGACCGATCAGCAGGCCTTTGATGACGCCCTCATGGCCAAAAAGGCAGCGGTCGCCAAGACCCAGAAAGAGCAGCATCAGGACACCGAAAATCGCATCAAGGAGCGCTGGCCCAAGGCGCAAAAGAGAGCTTCCGGTCTTTACACCGTGCTGGTCAAGGAGGGTAGCGGCAACGCTCCTGCCACTGGCACCAATATCAAGGTGCATTATACCGGCAGGCTTTTAGCCAATGACCAGGTCTTTGACAGCTCCCGCCAGCGTGGTGAACCCATTGCCTTTCCGGTGGGCACCGGTCGGGTTATTCAGGGTTGGGACGAGGCCCTGGCTGCAATGAAAAAGGGTGAACAGCGCATCCTTATCATCCCGCCCGAGTTGGCTTATGGCGCGCGCGGCGCAGGCGGGGTCATTCCACCCAATGCCTGGCTGGTCTTTGATGTAGAACTGGTCGATTTCTGATCGTTTGTAGCGGCAGCTTTTGCTCTTCTCGCCCAGGCAGCCTATTCTTTTTTATCCAGGCCTGCATGGGCGAGAATTGTTTGCGCAAGCCCTGCATAATCGCCATTAAAGTGGTGGTCTCCAGGCATGGCGACCACCACCGCTTCCTTGGCTGTCAGTTGCGGGCAGAGAATACCGCTGTCATCGCTGCCGTACAGACACAGCAGGGGCGGCTGGCGAAGCTTCTGCACCTCTGGCCGCAGCGGAAACCCCCGGCGGTTGTCGTTTTCTATCCAGTCCTCGAAATGAAACTCCAGTTCCGCCCTGACCCCTGGTCCAATCAGGGCTGCCAGGGGAATGCGCCGTTGTAATTCTTCCGGTACATTAAGAAGAAAAGGTACCAGGGCGTCAGCCCCCAGCGAATATCCTATGAGGAGTGCCTGCCTGTTGCCGCCTTCAACCAGATAACGCTGCAAAATGCGGCTGAGGTCGCGGCCGCCCTCCTGCGGTGTTTTACGTTTCCAGAAGTATTTACGAGAATCCACACCCACCACGGTTATGCCCTTTTTGGCAAGGTAAGCGGCAACATCGCGATCCAGCCCTGCCCAGCCGCCATCGCCCGAGTACAGCACGGCGATGACGTCCCTCTCCTTGCCTTCGGCTGCGACGATTTGCAAGGGTAGATCCGACACATCAGTTGCGTGTTTGATCTCCCCTGCAGGCGGCGCTGCCTGCGCTATGGCTTCGGCGCAGGCAATATCTGTCAAATGAAGGCTGGTTAAGGTCAAGATAGAAACCAGCACTATTCGCACCAGATACATCATTTTTCAATCACTCCTTTCAAACCGCCAGAGATAAGACTGGCGACGTCGGCCAGAATGGGCGGCAGGGCAAAACCGCCTGGGGATACCAGAAAACGTGGCTCCCAATAAGGATCAAATTTTTCCTTATACTTTCGTAACCCTTTGAAATTGTAATAGGTTTCTACATGAGAATATAGAAAATTGCCAAACCGGCCCCACATGGGCCCAAGGGAATGCCCAGACAGTCCGGACAGTGGCGCCATGCCGAGATTAAAACGGGCATAGCCCTCTTGCTTGCCCCAAAGCATGATGGCGCAGAGCAGATAATCCATGACCGCGCCAGGGGCGTCTGCTCCAGAGCGCATCAGATCAATGGATAATTCCTGTTTTTCGGCAGATGCCCACAAATTGGCAAAGGCCACCACCACTCCTTCCTGACGCACCACTGCAACAGGAAAATGGGTGAGATAGTCCGCATCGAACTGTCCCAGGGAAAACCGCTTTTCCCGGGTGTTCTTGTGATCCAGCCAGGAATTGGAAACAGCGGCCAATTCAGGTAATAGAGTTCCAACTTCAGAGGCAGGGTGCACCGTAAAGGTGCAGCCATGCTTCTCAAGAGAATTTTTCGTATTTCTGAAATTCTTCCGGGACGCGCCATCTAGGCTGAAACGTTGCAGCTCAACAATGGCCTCTTCACCCAGTTTAAGCACGGTTAACCCCAGTTCGAGATACACGTAGAGGTGTCCCTTGCCAACCTCATAAAAGACCGGATGCACACCTTCACGGTCGCACTGCTCACGAAATCGCCATACCAGCTCAGCAAATTCATCCTGTGGACAGACAGGATCGCCCATAGACACCCAACTCCTGCCTCCCTTGCCAAACATGATAAAGCCACCCCCGCTCTCGCTGAAAAAAAAATGCTTGTCCGGCAGATAGGCAAGGTTGCTCTGGGTCTCTGGTGATTGGGCGACAATGGCATCAATCTGCCGCAGGTGTTCTTCCTGCGGCTCAGGCAGTTTTGCTTTTCCTGCCCGCAAAAGATATACCGCGCCAAGCAAAAGACAGGTGCAAGCAATGCCGACTTGCGCCCGGAGAGACCTGGAAATATCCGCTTTGAGAGCAAAATCCCACCATTCTGTGCCTGCATATTCCATATGTTTGTACGAGAACAACAAAATCCAGGTGATGGCGGCCATCACTGCAACGATTGCGAGCAGCCATCCAGGGGTAAAGCGGTCGGCAAAGAGGCTGGCCTTGCGGTAAAAAAGGGAGCGGCTGGGCAGAAATATCAAGAGGATCAGCCCAAGGACGAGCGCTTCCTCATAATCGCCACCCTTGAGCAGCGATATCACGATACCAGCGATAACAAGCAGGACACTCAACAAGTAGGCGGCATCCAGCCGCCGCTGAATGCCCCTGGCCAGAACCAGCAACAACACCCCAACCACACTACCCAGGAAGTGCGACATTTCCATCAGCGGCAGGGGGACAACATCCTGCAGCCATTCCAGACGACCAGGGGCAGCAGGGGTTGCCCCTGACACCAGCAGTAGAATGCCGGCTGTAAAGGTGATACCTGCCAAAAGCGTTGGGGCAAGATTGCTGCTCCAGCGCAGAGAGGCACGCAAAGCCGGGCCGGTAATCGGATAGGCAGTCACCACCTCATGCAGGGCCAGGAGTAACCCGGCCAGCAAGAGAGGAGCAATGTAGTAGATAAGGCGGAAGGCAACCAGGCCGGCAAAAGTGAGTTCTGCTGCCTGTGCAGAAGGGCTCAGCACCAGATAGGTGGATTCAAACACGCCGATTCCGCCCGGTGTTTGACTGAGCACACCGGTGAGTTGAGCGACCAGAAAATTTAAGAGGAAACGGAGTGCATCCAGGTCTGGAATAGGCAGCAGGACAAAGAGCACTGCCGCGACCAGCAGCCAATCGGCCAGGGATAGCAGGGTTTGCGCACAGGCAGTGCCCAGACCAGGAGGAGTAACGATGATGCCGAAAACCCTGAACGGTCTTTTCCACCATGCAGAGGCAAAAATATAGGCAAGCGGCAGGACCATCAGCACAACCCCTGCCGCAAGAGCAGCCAAAGTACCGGTTAACATCAATGCGGCTCCGCCCAACAGGGCCAGGCCGATCCAGATGCTTGCCGAAGTGAAGGCCACCACCCGCGCCACATCGGCGGCATCAAGCCCCCAGACCGTGTACAGCCGGAATTTCACCGAACTGCCGGAAATAAATGCAAAGCCAAGGGTGTTGGCAAAGGCATTGCCAATAAAGGAGGACAGAGCGATACGGCCGAAAGGCTGTTTTTTGCCGATATAGCGGCAAGCCAGAAACTCATATCCGGAAAGTATAAGATAGTTCAGTACAGTGAGCAGGACAGCCAAGGCAACGCGC
>CAZEIT010000249.1:0-3960 GCA_964512515.1 uncultured Desulfobulbus sp. | reverse complement strand
GGGTTGCGCAGAGATCAGGGAAAACTCTCAGGAGAAGCGACCCGATTACCGTTTTCTGCGGAAGCGCCGCAGTTCCTGAAACAGTTCCAACGCTATCTTGCCAGCCGCAATGCTGCTTGCCAGCATGGTGAAGGAGCGACGGGTCGAAGCGCGGATGCTCTGCATTTCAATGGGAGCCAGCCGCCGCCGCAGTTCGCAACGCAGCGCCACCCGGCTCTTTTCAACTTGCAGCCTTTTTAATTCCTTGTCGAAAAACATGCCACATCCTTTTTGATTTCTTGCACTGTTGCGGCAAAGGGAGTTGTTGCGGTTTTAAAAACGCGGCCCAGAAGAAGCAGGGCCAGCACACCAAGCAGGATACTGACCGCAGCGCAGCCAAAAAGGCCATAAAGCCGCCATTCTGGCGGCATCAGGTAAATAACCGCGCACATGAGCAAGACAATGCCAAACACGGTGAATACCGAACCGGCGCAAACCAGAAGTACGATCTGCGCCAGACGAATTTTCGCCTCCTGTACCTCCAGGGCGAGTAGTTCCAGCCTGTCTTCCAGAAAGCCTGTGCCGATTTCGCCAAGTCTGCCAGCGGCATCGGTCAGGCTGTTAATGTGTCCGGACATGCGCAGCATTTTATTTTCTCGACATGAGCCAACCCATGAATAAGCCTGCGGCAAAGACACCGGCAATGGCATAGTAGGGTTGATCGTGGATATATTCGTCTGCTTCGACGGCCTTATCCATGGCGCGTCCATACAGACGGCCGGATTCGTTTCTGGCGCTGTCCAGCCCGCGCATCAGGGCGCTGCGTGCTGATCTGACTTTATCGTCAACTTCGTCTGCTGTGGCGTCAATCAATTCCTGAGCGCGATCAATGATGCGCTGCATCTCTTCACTGAGTTCTGCTGCCTTGAGTTCTGTTGCTTTTTTCTGGCGATTATACATGGTGTTCTCCCGCTACTGGTTGGTACGGCATAGGCATGCGGCAAAGCAAGCAACCGCACAGGATAGATGATGTTTCCTAACATAACGCTTTCTCAGAAAAAGAAAAGCAGCACAGTCCTCTTCTGCCTACCGGTTGTACCGTATTTGTTCTGGCATGCCGGCAGCAAAGGGCTGGTACGGTTTGCGGCGTAAAAATACGTACTCTGACGCCTAAGTCATCAGAAAGGCTTGAGGGCGAAGCAAAACTTTGGCAGGATGAAATAGTGCATTAACCGTATGACAAGGCCGGCCATTTTTGTACATTTTTGACCTGGAACTGGCATTACTTCTCGCGTAAAGGAAATTTGCAGCATGGATTTGATAGAACTTATAGGCAATACCCCGCTGGTCAGCCTTGACCGGATCAACCCCAAGGCTGATTCAGTGCGTATCCTGGGCAAACTGGAGGTGCGCAACCCGGGCGGGTCCATCAAAGACCGCGCCGCCCTTTCCATGGTGCAGGCCGGAGAGCAAAGCGGCGAACTAACTCCAGAGAAGATCCTTCTTGAGGCTACCAGCGGCAATACCGGCATTGGCATGGCCATGGTCTGCGCTCTGCGCGGATACAAATGTCTTCTCATTATGCCGGAGTCGGCTTCGATCGAGCGGCGCAAGATCATGCTGGCCTATGGCGCGGAAATCATGCTCACCCCGGCAAAACGGGCCACAGACGGGGCCATTGAAAAGTCATATGCCCTGGCCAGGGAAAATCCGGATATGTACTTCCTGGCCGATCAGTACAACAATCCAGCCAACTGGCAGGCCCATTACCGTAGTACCGCGCCTGAGATCTGGGCCCAAACCGAGGGCAAGGTTACTGATATCGTGCTCACCCTGGGCACCAGCGGTACGGCCATGGGTATTTCCCGCTGGTTTCGCGAGCACCAGCCCCATGTGCGGGTAATTGCCGTGGAACCAGGACTTGGGCATACCATCCAGGGACTGAAAAATATGAAGGAGTCCTACCGCCCCGGCATATTCGACAAAAATCTGCCCCATGCGGTGGTGCCTATTCAGGATGAAGACGCCTTTCGCACAGCCCGGCGTCTGGCGGCGGAAGAAGGAGTTTTTGTAGGCATGAGCAGCGGCGCGGCCATGTATATTGCCCTTGAACGGGCAAAAGAGCTCAAAGAAGGCTGTATTGTTGCCATTTTTCCGGATGGCGGCGAACGCTATCTCAGCACCTCGCTCTATGCGCAGCGGGAGACTCATTCACCCCAGCGTACCAGCCTGCGTCTTTTCAACACCATGACCAGGAAAAAAGAGGTGTTCAAGCCGCTTAAGCCTGGCCGGGCAACCCTGTACGCCTGTGGCCCCACCGCCTTTGAACCGCCCAATATGGTGCACTGCCGTCGTTTTGTGGTGGCCGATCTGATGCAGCGCTACCTGAGCCACCGTGGTTTGCAGGTGGACTCCTACATGAATTTCACCGACCTGGACGACAACACCATCGCCGGAGCCATAGCGGCACATACTGATCTAGAAACCTTTACCAGGGCCTTTATCGATCAGTTCACCACAGCAGCCGCTGCCTTAGGCGTGCGCCCAGCCACCGGCAATCCGTTGGCTTCGGAGCATGTGGAGGCCATGGTTGATATTGCCCACGAGCTGATCCACAAGGGATATGCCTACGAGAAGCACGGCTCCATCTATTTCGATATCTCGAAATTTCCGCGCTACGGCGCACTTTCCGGGGTGGATATCGGCAAGATCAAGCTGGGACAAACAGTTGATCTGGACAACTACGAAAAGGACAACCCCCGCGATTTCACCCTGATGAAGCGCTCTACCCTGGCAGAGTTGAAGGAGGGCATTTTCTTCAAGACTGACTGGGGCAACATGCGGCCGGGCTGGCACATCGAGTGTTCGGCCATGGCCACCCGCTATTTGGGACACACCCTGGATATCCACACCGCCAGCCAGGATTTGATGTTCCCCCACCATGAAAATGAAATCGCCATTGCCGAGGCGCTCACCGGAAAACGCCTGGCCAACTATTGGCTGCATTCCGGCCAGGTGATGCGCGGCGGCCGGAAAATGGCCGCTGACGCGAGCAATGTCGTTACTATGCAGGAGGTGCTGGAACGGGGTTACAGTGCCCGCGAACTGCGCTTCATGCTTTTGGGCGTCCACTATCGCAAGCCCCTGCACTTTTCTTACAAACGGCTCGATGCCGCCAGAACTGCCCTGCGCCGCGCCGATGAATACATCCGCAAACTGCACTGCCTGCCCGCAGGGTTGCCGAATACAGAGATTACGACTCTGGTGCAGGAACTGGAAACGCGCTTCACCCAGTGCATGAATGATGACCTCAACGTCTCCGGAGCCATTGGCGCACTCTTCCATTTCATAAAATTGAGCAACCCCATGGTGCAGTCTCGCCAGGTGGACGCGGCCCAGAAAAAGGAAATTTCCTCCATGCTGGAAGCCATCAATGCTGTCTTGGGTATTCTTGACATGAACCCGTGCCCACTGACGCCCGAAATCAACCGGCTCATCCAGGAGCGCGAACAGGCCCGGCAGCGCAAAGATTGGAACCAGGCCGATGCTGCCCGCCAAGAACTACTCAAAATGGGAATCAATGTGCTGGATACCGCGAGCGGCCCGGTGTGGGAACGAGTGGAACGAAATTGCACTGCCTGCGCAGACTTGCAGAGTGCTCATTGCGCCTGCAGGTAAAGGAAAATCATCTTGGTAATTTTGAACTGCTTGCGCTTCTGCACGCAGATGGATAGAGTGCCACACTCAAAATATACACACCAATATGCGCGCCAGTAGCTCAGTTGGATAGAGCAACGGCCTTCTAAGCCGTGGGCCGGGGGTTCAAATCCCTCCTGGCGCGCCAGTAAAATCAAGCAGTTAGGCACGCCAAACCCTCTTCACAAGTATCTCCCCCTCACCACCCTCTGTGGTGAGGGGGGAGAACACCTCGCTCATGGCGCGTATGAAGGAGCTGGAAAAGGAAAACGCCAAGCTCAAGAA
>CAZEIT010000248.1:2939-3972 GCA_964512515.1 uncultured Desulfobulbus sp. | reverse complement strand
GCCGGGCCACTTGCCTACGCCCTGCTGTTACCGAGAGAATCCAAACCTTTCCTCAAGCCGGATATACTGTTCTTCGTGACCATAGCGGTTTAATGCTCATCTTTGACCACGGTCCCCTGGGCATGGCCCCGCTATACAACCACGGCCATGCCGATGCCCTGGCGCTCACCCTGTCCATCAAAGGCAAGCAGTTGTTGGTTGATTCCGGTACCTACCGCTATAACCAGGTGCCCGAGTGGCGGCGATACTTCAAGGGAACCAGGGCACACAATACCGTCACCATAGACGGCCTTGATCAGGCAGAACAGGTAACAGGCTTCATCTGGGACAAACCCTATACCGCACAACTCCTCAGCAGCCGGAAAACAGAGGATGGCATACACCTTGAGGCTACCCACAACGGCTACACCCGCCTGCCGCAACCGGTCGAGCACCTGAGAAGCCTGCTGTGGCTGGATGAGGGCTGCATCCTGGTCAGGGATACATTCATTGGCATGGGCAAGCACACATTTGAATTAAACTTTCACCTTCACCCCGAGGCAAATGTCGCGGAACTTGATGGTTGGTGGCATGTGTGTAGAGACGATGCAAAGCTTGCTCTTTGCCTGCTTGAAGACGCTAATTTCACCTATATATTTGGCCAGGAATCGCCAATCCTTGGCTGGTTTTCTTCCTCCTATGGAAATAAAGAGAAAACTGGGGTATTACAAAACCGGAAAACAGGAATTTCCGGAGCAACCACCTTTACAACCGCATTGCTTTTTTCAGGAGAGTTCTGCAAGGAAAGGCTTTACCAATATGCAAAATCCTTATGAATGAGCGTTTACCCATTCTCGACATCTGGGTCGACCCAGTGAGCCGCGAGGAGGCCAAAGCAAGGGTGCGAGGCTTTCTGGAACAGGGCACGCGGCCCTACGCCATCTTTGCCGCTAACCCTGAAAAAAATTTTTCCGTGCCTGCTGATGCTCAATTGTATGAGTGCTATCGCCAGGCGGATCTGCTCTTGCCAGACGGTATCGGGGTGGTGCTGGCA
>CAZEIT010000248.1:0-2929 GCA_964512515.1 uncultured Desulfobulbus sp. | reverse complement strand
GGATCGGAATTCATCTTTGATATCTGCCAGTTGGCCGAGGCCGGAGGCTATTCTGTTTTTGTTTATGGCGCCAAGGAAGAGGTGAATCGTGCTTCGGTGGCGCGCTTGCAGCAGCGTTATCCTAAATTGCGCATCGCTGGGCGGGCCAACGGTTTTGTGCTTATGGAAGAGATGCCGCAACTGGTTGAGCAGATCAACGCCTCTGGTGCGTCGATTCTTTTTTTGGCCCTTGGTTCACCTCGCCAGGAAAAATGGTTTGCCGCCCACAAGGATGCGCTAACCACAGTTCGGGTAGTACAAGGTATTGGCGGTACCTTGGATACTATTGGTGGTAACGTACAAAGGGCACCGGAATTCTGGTGCCGCCACAACCTGGAATGGTTGTACCGGCTGATCAAGGAGCCCCGGAGAATCAACCGGCAAAAGATTTTACCGGTTTTTGCGCTGCTGGTTCTGAAACGCTGGCTGGGAATGCGCGTTGCCCACGCAGCTGGTCGCTCCGGTAAAACTGGATGAAAAGCTTCCTTTTTATCTGCTGCGCCCTGCTCTTTTTTTGGGCTGTTCTTGTTCCGGGCCGCGCGTTTCTGGTGGTTTCCGAGACACCTGCTCCAGCAGATGTGGTGGTGCAGTTTATAGGGCCAGACGCGCGTGCGCGTCATGCAACCGCGGCTAATCAGGTCGAGCAAGGCTTGGCGCCCCTGTTGATGGTCCCGGCCCTGTACCGCCTGTCCGAACGCAACAGTCAGGGAGGGCTTGTGCAATTGCCCAGCGAGAGCATACGAAAGATATTCCCCTGCAACCCCTGGAACGACAGCATGATTTCCAGGGTAATGGAAGATACCCACAAGGAACTTTTGCTCGCCAAATGCGCCATGGACCAGTTGCAGCTCGATTCCGCCATTCTGGTAAGCTCACCCTCTCATATGCGCCGCATCCGGCTGATGGCCAACCGTGTTTTTGATAGCAAGCAGTACCGCATCCACTGTGTCGCCGCCAGTGGCACACGCAAGGCCGATTCCTGGTGGCCAGGACGCAGGGATTTGTGGTGGATGACCAGGGAATACCCGAAAATTTTGTGGTTTTTATTGTATGCGCCCTTTGTGCAGGACAGGGAAACCCAGGTTGGTGGCCATCCTTCTTGATGATAAGACGGGGGCCGTGAGCAAAAGATATTTCATGCAGGCACACTGCACACGTTATACGAAATAAGTAGTTCTGGCTCTCGTGTACGGGTGATTCAAAAATTACAGAGCCAAGGAGATCATCTTGAAAGCACAGAGTGTTGGGATATCGGTTGGCTGGATCAAGGTTTTGCTGTTCGGGTTGATCCTGGTAGCACTCTATTATTCAAGTTTCAGTTGGCTTGTTCTCAAGGACTGGCAACGGGAAGATTATTCGCATGGATGGTTGATCCCGCTGGTCATCCTGTACCTGCTCTGGGAAAAGCGGCCAGCCCTGCAAGCAATTGCTGCCAAACCTTCCTGGCTGGGGCTTGCGGTCTTGCTGCCAGGCCTGTTTTTGTACTGGCTGGGGGAGTTGGCAGGGGAATTTTTCACCCAATACCTTTCCTTCACCCTGATCATCATTGGTCTATGCTGGCTGCTTCTTGGCTGGGAAAAGCTGAAAACCCTGCTCTTTGCCCTGCTCTTTACCGTGGCGATGTTTCCCCCGCCAAATTTTCTCCACGACAAAATCACCTTCCAACTCAAACTGATCTCCTCAGAGCTGGGGGTTCGCATCCTGCACCTCGCCGGCATGTCTGCATACCGGCAGGGCAATATTATTGACCTGGGTTTTACCCAGTTGCAGGTGGTGGATGCCTGCAGCGGCCTGCGCTATCTCTTTCCTTTTCTCATCATGGCGATCCTCTTTGCCTACCTGTACAAGGATCGCCTGTGGAAAAAAATTGTGCTGATCCTATCCGTGGTTCCCTTGACCCTGGCAGTCAATGCCCTGCGCATTGCAGGCACCGGTATTTTATATAAATTTTGGGGTGCAGAGGTTGCCGAAGGCTTTTTTCACGAATTTGCCGGTGTTATCGTGTTCATGACCGGGTTGACCGCCCTTTTGTTCGAAGTCTGGCTACTTTCCGGCTTTCGTTCAATTCGCAGTTGGGGCCTTTCCACCGGAGGAGGCACCGCAGGCAGGCCGGTACAGGCGTCAGATGGAGTGCAAACTGCCCGTCCTGCTGAATCAGTTTTCGCGATAGGTCATTTGTTTACTCCGCCCCAGTTTGTGGTGGCCCTCAGCCTCCTTCTGGCCATGCTAGCCGCTGGACAATTTATTGATTTCAGGGAAAAAATACCGCCCAGCAAACCTTTTTCAAGTTTTCCTCTCAAAATTGCTTCATGGCAGGGCAGCCGAGGCCTTCTAGGCCAGAACATTATTGATACCCTTGATTTAAGCGATTACACCATGATGGACTACCGGCAGGCCGATGGCCGTACGGTTAATTTTTACATCGCCTACTATCAGTCGCAGAGTAAGGGCGAATCAATCCATTCTCCTGAAACCTGTCTACCAGGGAGTGGATGGAGATTCGAGAAATCTGGCATGGTCAAATTGCCGGTCGCTTGGGGCAAATATTCTGAGCTTCCGGTCAACAGCGCTGTAATGAGCCAGGGAGAAAACCGCCAGCTAGTCTATTTCTGGTTTCCCTTGCGGGACAGGGTGGTCACCAACGCCTTTGCCCTGAAATGGTTCAACTTTTGGGATGCCCTGACCCGCCAGAGAACTGATGGTGCACTGGTTCGTGTTATTACTCCGGTTTACCCAGGAGAGGAACTTAAGGATGCCAATGAGCGGCTCCTGCGGTTCATCAGGGATATGAGCCCGGTGCTCGCCGAATATCTGCCAGACTAACAATGTGGTAAAGTGTTACGTAGCCAATCGCAAGCCCTGCGTTAGGCTCACTTGCATGCGCGGCACA
>CAZEIT010000247.1:0-3979 GCA_964512515.1 uncultured Desulfobulbus sp. | reverse complement strand
GGACCATGAGTCTTTAATGAACCGCCCAGGTATTGTCGAAGACCATCATTTTTTGAGGGAATGAAGTCATGAATACCAACAATAGATACAACTAAGAAATCCTGGACCAAACCGTTCATTTAATACTGGAGCAGAGCAATCCAAAATCATGTGTCATTCTACAAGTGAAGAGGAGACGTCAGGAAACGATTGCAGTATTTTTTTATCCTGCGTGAATAATGGGACGTTCTGCTCAAGAGCCAAGGCGACAAATTCACAGTCATAGGCGGAGCAAGGACTGGCAGACACCAGCCCTAAAACACGAGCTGAAGGCACATCAAATTCAAAACCCGCCATCAAAGCCTCTGCTTCACGCTGCGCAGCAAGAGCTTGCTGGTAGCTCAAAACATCTCGGCGCAGATAACCGGCCAGAATATTTCGAAATTCGCTACGCCACAAAAATGGAGCGGCCCAGTTTGGTTGCGTTAGCAAAAGCTGTTCAGCATGGGCGGTGAATTGACAGGGAAGGTACAGGTAGGCGATGATGTTGGTATCAACAACGATCATGCCCGCCCTTCCTGCTTGAAGGCCTCAAATTCATCCGCCATACATTCAGTTGTTATTTGCTCGCGCAGTGCCCGCGCTCTTCTTATTCGTTCATTCACCGTAAAACGGCCAGGAGCCAGCACGGTTTCCAAGCAGATAAGGGCTTCACTGTTGATACTGCGCTTGTTCAATTCGGCCGTCGCCTTCAAACGAGCATAGAGTTCTTCGGGTATGTTTTTCAAGGTTAAGGTGGTTGTCATCTGCTATCCTCCAATACAAGGTCCTTTTTGGAACCATAATGGTTGCAAAAGAGATCTTTGTCAACATCGGGCGCGTCGGCCATCAAGGGTACGCTCAAGCTCAGCCTCCCCCTACTTCACACTAATCCCCAGCATCTTCAGCTTACGGTGCAGGTGACTGCGTTCCATGCCGATCTGCTCGGCGGTTTTGGTGACGTTGCCCTCGTTTTCCCGCAGTTTGGCCTGGAGATAATCGCTTTCAAAGTTGCTGGCGCGCCTCTTTGAAGGGAAAGCAGACGTAGTCCTGCAGGCGGGCGGCATCTATCAATCCGTGAACAAGAAACGATTTGCTTCCAGTCCCTGGCAAGCGGCCTGGCTAAACTTTGTTGGCTTCAATCAGACAGCAGGAGGAGCGCTAAGGATAGCCAATATCAATCACCTCATGGCATGTTCTCTTAACGGCTGGCATGAACAAAACAACTGCGAATCAATTCGTAATGGTTGCTGTGGTTGCGAATCTTCCACCAGACACTGCCGGATTTATCCACGCTCCAGGCCGGAGCCAACTCCCCCTGCTGGTCACCCAGTAGCTGTATGATATTTGCCAGACCTTTGCCAGCAAACCGGCCCTGATCTGTCCCGCCCAGCCATTCTGCAGCTGGAGCCGCCTCGGATGACCAGGAAAAGGGATCTGAAAGCAGGAATTGAGCTTTTTGGTGATGGGTCACCCGGTTCATTTCCCGCATGTGGCCAAGAGGCGACGGTACCTTATCCACAAGGTTGAGCGAGGTGAACACGGCTATTGATTGCGCAGCAAACGGCAGAGCCAGGGCATTGGCGACCACGAACTCCACTCGGTCTCTGCGCCATTCCGTGGGCAAGCTGATGGCGAATTCCCGGGCCAGCATGCCCTCGTCTTTGATGGGCACTGTTATGGTGTCTTGTCGCATCAGCTGGCGTGCGCTCCGGATGAAGGCCTGGGATGAGTCAATGCCAACGACAAAGTCGCAGCGGGTGCTCATTTCAAAGGTAAAACGGCCAACCGCGCCGCCAGCATCCAGGGCAACACCTGCTTGGTCACGGATCAGTCCTGCCCAGGTGGCATACGCTTGAGAAGCTTGTTCCTCGTGCATCAGGTCGCTGAAATGGCTCCACAGGTACGAGGAAACCAGCTCATCAGTCTCGTATTTATTGGCCCTCTGCTGGTTGTCCGTGGCAAACGGGTCGAGGAAGGCGATCCCGTCTATGATGGGAAATCGATGACCACACTGAGCACAGACAAGCACCCCGCTTTCGATGTCATCAGCAGCTGTCGTGCTGTTTTCGAGCACGAAGGGATACTCCTGGGGTAAGCACCGGGGGCAGATCAGCATGCCAAGCAGGTGTTTTTTCATGGTTATCCTTTTAGCTGTCGCTTGTTCAACACGCTTGACAGTCGGTTTTGTGTGGAGGCGCTCAAGGAGGCATTGTACCAATACGGTGCTCCAGGATTTCAACAGTGATCAGGGATGGCGGTTCAGCAGCGGGCCAGTCATCCCCCCCTACTTCACACTGATCCCCAGCATCTTCAGCTTGCGGTGCAGGTGGCTGCGTTCCATGCCGATCTGCTCGGCGGTTTTGGTGACATTGCCCTCGTTTTCCCGTAGTTTGGCCTGGAGATAGTCGCTTTCAAAGTGCTGGCGCGCCTCCTTGAAGGGAAAGCAAACATAGTCCTGCAGGCGGGCGGCATCGGCAATCGAGGGCAGGCTTCGCACTGGCTGCTTGCCCAGAAAAAGGGCGACATCCTCTTCACAGACCTCTTCGCCCGCGCTCATGATCATGAGGCGCTCCACCAGGTTGCGCAACTCCCGCACATTGCCCGGCCAGTGGTGCTGCTGCATCAACTCCAAGGCGCTTAGGGTAAACTCCTTGTGGGGCACGCCCTTGTGGCGGAACTGTTCCGTGAAATCGGCCACCAAGAGTGGAATATCCTCGCGCCGCTCAGCCAGGCTGGGCACTTCAATGGGCACCACATTAAGGCGGTAGTACAGGTCGGCCCGGAAGGTGCCGCGCTCGATCTCCTCTTCCAGGCGTTTATTGGTGGCAGCCAGGATGCGCACATCTACCTCGATGGTCTTGGCCCCGCCCACCCGCTCAAAGCGGTGTTCCTGCAGGATGCGCAGCACCTTGGCCTGGCTTTTCAGGCTCATATCGCCGATTTCATCCAAAAGCAGCGAGGAGCCATTGGCTTGATCGAACTTGCCCTTCTTGGCCTCGACCGCGCCGGTAAAGGCCCCCTTGACATGGCCAAAGAGCTCGGATTCGATCAGTTCTTCAGGTATGGCCGCGCAGTTGACCTCCACCATGGGGTGGTTGCCGCGGGGTGAGAGGCGGTGGATGGTTTGGGCCACCAGTTCCTTGCCGGTGCCGTGCTCGCCAAAAATAAGTACCGAGGCGTCAGTGGGCGCAACCCGGTGGATCTGCTCGCGCAGGTTGGCAATGCTGGGGCTTTCGCCGGTGATGCGGTTGATGCCCTGGCCCTTTTCCCGGAGAATCCGGTTTTCCCTGGTGAGGCGGTCAAACTGGAGGCCCTTGTTGATGGCATGGATGACCTTGTCGTAGGAGAGCGGTTTTTCGATGAAGTCATAGGCTCCGTTGCGGGTGGCCTCCACCGCGGTTTCGATGGTGCCGTGACCGGAAATCATGATTACCGGCAGGTCAAAACGGCGGCGGATCTGTTTCAAGGCCTCGAGCCCGTCCATGCCAGGCATCCAGATATCCAGAAGAACAAGGCCGACATCCTTTTCCTCAAGGACTTGCAGGCCCTCCTCCGCACTGGCGGCACTCAAGGGGGCAAACCCCTCATCCTCAAGAATACCCGCCAAGGACTCACGGATGGCGGCCTCATCGTCAATGATCAAAACAGTGCTGGCCATGGGCAATAATTAAGCGGCTACAGGCAGAAAACGGGAAAGGGCCCACAAAAAGGGCGTGTTGTCATTTTACATAAGCAAACACTACCTGTTTCAAGCCGGGAAGGGCAAGGAGGAAAGCAAGTGGTGCCGCTCATCTCCTGGTACAGAGCTCTGACGCCTGGATTTGGCTGCATTTTTGCGGCTCTGTACGCTGTTCCCTAGGCCGCAAACCCGCTGCAAGACTTTTCTTGACACGTTGCAAGCATGGGCATATATATGTATATTTGTATTTATGCATACACGTATGTACGTATATGCAAA
>CAZEIT010000246.1:0-4015 GCA_964512515.1 uncultured Desulfobulbus sp. | reverse complement strand
GGCAAAGGCAGCCTTGACACCGCTTTTGCGGAGGTTCTCGAGGGCTTCTATGCCGCCGGGAAAGCGTTTGTAGCCAAAAAAGGTGGCATGCAGGGGAATATCGGCGCGGGACTGGGCCTGGTTGCCGGGGGAAAAGTCATCGGTGTTGATTTCTCCATCCACCTTGTAGACCTGCAGTTCCATCTGCTGGGGCAGGGCTGCAGACCTGGTGAACCACTCGGCCTGGGCCCAGGATTTGAGCAGTGCCTCGGCATGCGGGTTGCTGGCCGCTAGTTGCACCACCTGGTCAAAGGCTTCATAGACCTTGATGATGCCCTTGAGTGCCTCTGCAGCCAGAGCCGCAGAATCCTTAGTATCAAGCAGACGAATAAGGGCGGTCACATTGTAGCCGCCACCCATGCTGGCCAGCATAGCCACCGCCTCTTGCGGGGTCAGCGCTGCTGTACGTACCGAGCCATTGGCCACGGCCTCCAGCCATTCTGCCTTGACCTTGGCTGCCGCCGAAACGCCCGGTTCAACCCGGTTAGCCAGCAAATTCAGCAATACCGGGGTGTCCGTATTTTCCCCTGCCAAAAGTTCGACCACTTGCTGCTCCTGGCTCGTATCCAGAGGCAGGGGAGGGATGCTATGGGCCCGGCGAACGGTTTCATCGTGTTTATATTTTTCCAGTATATTCATATAATACACCGTTTAGTTGATGTGAAACTTTAGGTAAAGACATGATTGATTTTGTATCAAACCAGCCCGCCATTCTAAACCGCAAGCCAGGCCGGCAACAATACCATGGAAGCAATCTATTTGTCAGCATGGTGTCTTATGCCAATGCCATATCAAAGCTTATCTGTGTCGATTTCGGAAAATACTCGCAGGACGTACCTTTATGTACACCTGCGTCGCATTTTCTTCGCCTCCTTGATATCAGCTTTGATCTGGAAATGGAATTGATGGAAAGTAGCGAGATGGGGGCGAGCACCGTGGCAGGCACCAGGCTCACCGAACTGAATCCGGTTGAAATATATATGAGGTGAGGTGAGGTGAGGTGCGTCAAAAATACTTTGACCCCTCATTTTCCGACAGCCCGTCGTGTCCTCTTCAAGGGAGGGGGACACGACGGGAATCCGACATATACGGTTCAGGGTCTCAAGCGGCCCGTGCACAGCTGTTTGGCCTCTAAGCCTCCTGCTTCTTTACAGGCTGTACCTTGTTGCGGCATTCTCAGGATTACAGGAAGATGCCGCGCAGATCCTCAACATCGGCAACGCGCTGAATGGCGACCATGAAGGCAGCCCGGCGCATTTTGACGTTCTTGGCCTGGGCATAATCCCAAACTCTCTTGAAGTTACCCTTCATAATGTGGACCAGACGGCTGTTGTACTCCCCCTCCGTCCAGAAGCAACCCTGAAGGTTCTGAGTCCACTCGAAGTAGGAGCCGACAACTCCGCCGGAGTTCGCCAGGAAATCGGGAACAATCATAACGCCTTTGTCCGCTAAAATTTTGTCTCCATCTGGCGTGACGGGACCGTTTGCTCCTTCGACAATGTACTTGGCCTTGACCTTATCCGCAGTCTGGTCGTTGAGCACGCCACCCAGGGCGCAGGGGAAGAGAACATCGCAGTCCACAAACAGGACGTCCGCAATTGCCAGTTTCTCACAACCATCACTTGTAAAGCCTTCAAGCAGCTTCTGGGGGTGGGATTTGATCTGTTCGAAGGCCTTAGCAATGTCGATGCCCTTGGACGAGTAATAGGTGCCTGTCACGTCACTGATCGCCACGACTTTAGCTCCGGCTTCCGCCAGAGTCTTTGCCGTGTAGCTGCCGACATTGCCAAACCCCTGAATGGAGACACGCACGTCTTCAGGCTTCTTTCCCAGAACCTTCAGGAGTTCCAGGCCGCAGATCGCCACACCCCGTCCCGCGGCCTCGTTGCGCCCCTCTGAGCCCCAGTGCAAGATCGGCTTCCCTGTGAAGAGGCCGGGCTCTATCTGCCCGCGCACCTTGGCCAGGGTGTCCAGAAACCAGACCATCTCCTGGCCGCCGGTGCCCACATCTGGTGCGGGAATGTCCTGCCAGGTACCGATGATCGGGGCAAGGCGGGCCGCAAAGGCGCGGGCGAGGTATTCCTTCTCCTTCCTGGAGAGTTGCTGGGGATCACAACTGACCCCTCCTTTGCCGCCGCCATAGGGAATTCCGGCTAAAGAGCACTTCCAGGTCATGAGCATGGCCAAGGCCTCACACTCATCCGCATTCACGTCGGGATGAAAACGGATGCCACCCTTTGCTGGCCCAAGGGCCGTTGAGTGTTGTACCCGGAACCCCTTGAAAACCTGAACGGACCCGTCATCCATTTCCACGGGAATGGAGACTTCCAGCCTGCGCTCGGAGTGGCTCAACAGGGTTATGAGCTGCTCTTTCAACCCCATCTCCTCGGCCGCATCATAAAAATTCTTCAACGCGGTATCCAACAACGCATTCGTAGCCGCCCTTTTCGCGACCGACATTACAAACACCTCCAACATTGATGATTGATTAAAAATCCTACACGGAAATACAAAAGGATTCCAACATACTATACTTACATAACAAAGCAATATGAGTGCGGCACAATTTCCCTTGCCGGCGACAACAAACGGGAAACCCCGCTGGCTGAACGCCATCGGGGTTTGAATTTGGTTTTATATTCCCTGGGCCGGAACCAGGGGGATGCATCTTGCCGGCTTTATTCCACAGCCTTAAGCAATGTTGGGATGAGGTTGTTCTCAGCCTCCTGCAGGTACGCCTGCCACTCAAGGCCGAAGCGGTAGAAGGCCATGGAGGCTATCTTTTTGGTGAGGATAGCGTTGCGGTAGGCGACCAGTTCCGGCGTGCCCAAGGTGGAGACAATGAAATCCCGGCCCAGTTTCTGCCAGAGCACCGGCGGAATGTACAATGCGAGCACCTGGTCTACCAGTTCTTGACTGGCCAGCACTTCAGGCAGGCGGCGGGCAAGTTCGTCTTGGAAGGCGAATATCTGCTCGCTGGCCTGCTTGGCCAGTACAAAGATCGGCTGGCTTTTGTCCTGCTCGTACCACCTGATGAGCAGTTCGGTCTCCAGTCGGGCGTATTTCTCCACCATGTTGAGAATATCGCGCACCAAGCCCCAGCGGGTGGGCTGGTCTTGCAGCAGTACTTCTTCGTAGCGATCCTGCAGGAGGAAGGAAGGCAGGACTTCGGCCACGGAACTGCTGAACACCCCACCCTTGTTGGAGGTAAAATCCTTAATCTGCAGGATGTCAGTGTTCTGGGCCAGGTAGCGGCGGGAAGCATCATCGAAGAAGACGTTGGCGCCTTCGACGATAAAGCGCAGCTCCTTGAACAAACCAGCGAACCGGGCCACGTTGTCGTAGTTGATGGTGTCCTTGAGCCCGCCGCAGGGGATGAAGGCGCGGATATTGGCCTGTTCGATCAGGGGCCTGTTGGCCGGATCGGTAAGAAAGGTGTGGTGGAAGAGGGTGCCGTCGGCAATGACACGGCCACCCGGCAAGGTGATGTTCTTTGTACCGACCAGTACCCTGAAGCCGTTTTTGCCCAGTTTCTCCAGGGGAAAACGGGTGGAGTTGGCGCGCGGGCGGGTATGGCGGCTGTAGGCCAGCTCACGCAGGGCTGCCTTGTCGAGCCCGTCCGGGTCAAAGAGCACGGAGCCGCTATCCAGGATGCCGCAGATCTTGCCCCGGTAGCCTTGGATTTCATTTGCGCCCAAGTCACCGCCAGGCCCACCGGTGATCATCAGGTTCAGATTCTCTTCCTTTTCCCCGGCATGGGCGATGAGGGCGCGGAAGCAGCTCTTGATGCTGGTGGTGGTCATGCCGCTGGTGCGGATCTTGCCGCCAATGCGCTCTTCAATGGCGTGCATATCCTTGGTGAGCAGTTCGCGCTTGCCCTCGATCTGCAGTTCCACTCCTTCCTCTTCCAGGTCAAAGAGGCCAAAGACCTCACCGCTCTCCAGTATGCCAAAGGTGTCATGCGGAATGCCGATGG
>CAZEIT010000245.1:0-4038 GCA_964512515.1 uncultured Desulfobulbus sp. | reverse complement strand
ATTTGCCTCCATGGTCGAGGCATCGATCCCCAGATATTTCCCATTCAGCAGGTTGGCCTGCTCCAGACGGCGCAGCACAAAGACAAACACTTCCTGGTGCAGCTCCAGCGGCAGACGCGCACGGATGCGACTCAAAGAGGAATGGTCAGGCGCAGTCTTGCTGGGTGCAAGCCCGAGGAATTCCCGCAGGGACAAGGAATCGCTGCAGCGCCAGCAGATGCCGCGTTCGGAATCGATGCCTTCGAATTTTTTTCTTAACCAATCAGCAGCATGCGGAAGTAGCGGCCCGGCGGGATGGATTTGCGACCGAGGTTTTTGGCGTAGAACGGAGCGCACAGGTTTTCGAGGAAGGGGTCAAATCCTTCCTGGCGCAGGAGCTTCTGCAACCGCTCGTAAAAGACATGTCCCTTGCTCTGCGGCATTTGATCATACGAAAGCCACATGCTGCGCTGCTGTTGCTTGCTCCGGCCAAGACTTATCACGATCTCCATAAAAATACCTACAAGCCATTATGCCTTGGTCAGAGAGTTTTTCAACGGGTTGTCAAGAGCCGATGAATCACAGCAGGCCGAATGCCTGCCGCCATTTTACCTGATACGCGCCAGATGATTTGGCAAGCACTGTCACACGTCCATCTGGTTCAGTCGTGTGGCAGTGGTCTCTTGTCCCGTGACCGGAGCCATTGCTGTAGGTCTTCCATATAAAGATAAAAGACCGGGGTGACGTATAGGGTCAGGCTTTGGGAAAAGAGCAAGCCTCCAACCACGGCCAGGCCTAGCGGCTGGCGCGATTCCGCTCCTGCGCCGTAGCCGAGGGCTATCGGTATCGCAGCCATCAGCGCGGCCATGGTGGTCATCATAATTGGACGGAAGCGGATTACGCAGGCCTGGTGGATGGCATCGTGCGCGTTCTTGCCCTCGTGTTGGACGACAAGGGCGAAATCGATCATCATGATACCGTTCTTCTTCACCAGACCGATCAGCATGATAATGCCGACAAAGGCGTAGACTGACAACTCGGTGCGAAACAGCATCAGGGTGATGAGCGCGCCAAAGCCGGCAAAGGGCAGAGCAGTAAGTATGGTGAAGGGATGGATGAAACTCTCGTAGAGAATGCCAAGTACAATATAGATGACCACGATCGCCAAGGCCAACAGCCAGCCCAGGCTCGCCTGGGAGGCTTGAAACTGTTGAGCGTTACCCTGGAACGAGGCTTGCACCCCGGCAGGCAGCATGGAATCGGCCAGATGCTGCAAATCGGCGAGTGCCTGTCCCAGCGCGGTACCCTGCCTGACATTGAATGACAGGGTTACCGAGGGCAGTTGGCCGGAGTGGTTGATGGACAGCGGGCCAAGTCCCTGGCGCGCCGTGGCCACCGCCGAAAGCGGCACAAGCTTGCCTTGGTCGGAGCGGAGGTGGATATAATCAAGGGCGGAAGCGTCCTGCTGGAACCGCTGTTGGTATTCGAGGATAACACTGTACTGATCGTTCGCACCGAAGATGGTGGATATCTCGCGATCTCCGAACGCACTGTAGAGGGCGTCCTGGATGCGTTCGGGCGAGACGCCGAGCAACAGGGCCCGGTTGCGGTCGATGTTCAGCTCAAGCTCCGGGTTTTCCATCTGCAGGTCGCTGGACACATCGGTCAGGCCCGGCACTTCCTGCATGGCCCGCTCCAGTGATCTGGCCGTGGCATACAACTGACCGGTGTCAATGCCTTGCAGGGTAAGTTGATAGAGGCTGCGAGAGCGGCGGCCGCCGATGTTGATCGGCAGCGGGTTGACCAGCATGGCGCGAATGCCAGGGATCGAGTTGAGTTTGGGCCGCAGGTCCTGAATCACCTGGTCAGCCGACAGCTCACGCTCGGCCTTGGGCTTGAGCACGATCATCATCATTGCCGAAGTACTGACGTTGACCATGAACCGGTCCACGTTGGGGTTCTCTTGGGCAATAGCGCCCATCTGCATCATCCGCTCGACCAGGGAACTCCAGGACACACCTTGGGCGGTTTGGGTTGAGACCATGATGAAGTCGCGGTCCTCCGACGGGATGAACCCTTTGGGCACGGCCTTGAACAACCAGACCGTGGCCGCCAGAATCAGCAGGGAAAACACCAGGGTGGTCAACCGGTGCCGCAGTACGACCAGCAAACTGCGGGCGTACTGGTTGACCAGCCACTGGTAGCCAGCCTCGGTAGCCCGGTAGAGCCGGCCATGCTGTTCGGCGCGCACCTCGCGCAGGTAGCGGCTGCAAAGCATGGGCGCAAGCGTCAGGCTGATGACGCCGCTCACTAAAACAGCCGCACCGATGGTCACGGAAAATTCACGGAACAAGCGACCCATCAGGCCAGAAAGAAAAAGCAGGGGAATGAAAATCGCCACCAGCGACAGCGTCATCGAAATGATGGTAAAGCCAACCTCGCGCGCGCCATCCTTGGCTGCCTGCATACGGCTTTTCCCCATCTCCAGGTGGCGGACAATGTTTTCCAGCACCACGATGGAGTCGTCAACCACAAAGCCCACGGACAGGGTCAGGGCCATAAGCGACATGTTATTGAGGCTGTAACCGAGCAAATACATGACCGCAAAGGTGCCGAACAGCGACATGGGCAGCGACAGGCTGGGGATGACCGTGGCACTCAGGTTGCGGATAAAGAGAAAGATCACCAGCACCACCAGGGCCAGCGTCAGCAGCAGGGTGAACTGGATGTCGTGGACCGAATCCTTGATCGGCTGGCTGGAGTCACGCAGGAGGTGCAGTTTGATTGCGGCAGGCAGGTTGCTGGTGAATTCGGGTAAGAGCCGCTTAACCGCATCAGCTACCTCAATGGTGTTGGTGCCGGGCTGCTTCTCAACCGCCAGGATGATTGATCTGGCCCGTTCACCATCGATAAAGAACCATGCTCCAGACTGGTCATTCTCCACACTGTCGATCACCTCGGCCACCTCGGCCAGCCGGATAGGGCGGCCGCTGCGCACCGCCACCACTATGTCGCGGTATTGTGCCGCCTCCTCAAGTTCGCTGTTGGCTTGCAGGGTCATCGTGTTGTGAGGGCCAATGAGCTGGCCCATGGGCCGGTTGGCGTTTTGGGAGCTGACTGCGCGGGCCACTTGGTCAGCATCAAGATTGAAGGCCAACAGAGCCTGCGGATCCAACTGGATGCGCACCGCGAATCGTTGCGTGCCCCGCAGGGTGACCTGGCTGACCCCATTGATCATGGACAGCCGTTGACTCATGGTCTGGCCATGTTGGTCGAGCACTGACAGCGGCAGAGTGGGACTGCTAAGAGCAATGTAGATAATCGGATCGGCGGCTGGATTGGTTTTGCGGAACGAGGGCGGCGAGGGCATGCCGTCGGGCAGACGGCGGGCGGCCAGTGAAATGGCGGTCTGCACGTCCTGGGCGGCGGCATCTATATTGCGCTCAAGCGTAAACTGCAGCGTTATCTGGGTGGAGCCGGTGGAGCTCACCGAATTCATAGAATCAATGCCAGCAATGGTGGCGAACTGTTTTTCCAACACCGTAGCCACGGTGGAGGCCATGGTGTCGGCACTGGCACCCGGCAGGGAAGCACTGACCACAATGGTCGGGAAATCGACGTTGGGCAGGTCGCTGACCGCCAATTGGCGATAGCCAATCAGACCAAACAGCAGGATGCTCGCCATTACCAGCACTGTCATGACCGGTCGGCGGATGAACAGTTCAGAGATGTTGATCATGACCTGGCCGGCTCCTTAGCCTCCGGACTGGCTGCTTTGTCCGCTTTCCTTGCATCGCTTTCCTTGCCGCGTTCCTGGACGCGGACGCCATCGAACAACTGCATCTGGCCGTCAATCACTACCCGCTCGCCCTCGGCAAGATCGCCCTCGATCACCGCCTCGCCAGCCACACTCAGGACTACGGTCACGGGTCGCAGGGTCACGACCTGATCCTCCTTGACCACATAGAGATAAGTGCCCTCCTGCCCGGGCTGGACTCCCTGGGCTGGAATGGTGATGCGAGCCGGCAGTTCCGTGATTCGCAGTCGGACATCGACCAT
>CAZEIT010000244.1:0-4071 GCA_964512515.1 uncultured Desulfobulbus sp. | reverse complement strand
CCTCTTAAATGGATCGGCTCATTGCTTATACCTATGTCTCAAAAACCGCTACCACCACTTCACACACCCAAATTTGGATCGCCCTGTGCGTCTATTTGTTGGCGCGTTTCTCAATTTCAAGGCCAAGCTGGGCTGCTCTTTACAACAGATGTTGCGCCTGTTGCAGCTTAACCTCTTTGCCAAACGCGATTTAATGGAGATTTTTAAACCACCCCAGCTGCAACACACTGTTTCTCCACAGCTTTTGCTGTACAATAATTTGTGAGACAGCTGTGAGCCAAATTATTTTTTGCTTGGATCAAGAGCACTCCGGCTTGCAATTAAGGTGACAACCATTGCATCTATTTAATTTTACTTCTTTTTATTAAAAAAAGAAAATGATTGCAGATTTAAATGCAGACGGCAATCTAAAGCACACTAATAACGATATAACAGTGAATTACATTTAAATTGTCGCAATAAACTTGTTTTTATTGTTCAATCCAATATAATAGCACTTCATTTTGACATTTACTTATTCATCATCAATAAGTAACGGTTTGCCTCTTGCGGTGACATCCTGTTTTTCGCGAGAAAGAGTTAGATTTTTCGGCCTATCCGTTGCCCAACCAGACAGCGGCCCTTGACCGCTCCACAAAAAAAATCATGAACGTATCGCCCTCGAAAGGATGCCCGGCATCCCAATGCAGACGACTGTTCGCTGTTTTTACCATTGTCCTTTTTGTCCTCTCCAGCGCACCCCTTAGTGCTCAGGCCACTCAACGAACAAAACCCACCACCCTGTCTAACAAGGTGCCCTACCGGCAGGAAATTGAACATGCCGCCCGCCTGCACGGACTAGACCCTACCTTAATGGCAGCCCTGGTCAAGGTGGAGTCCGGTTTCAATCCGAAAGCCAAAGGGTCTGACGGCGCAAGTGGCCTGACGCAGCTTCAGCCCCGAACTGCTTCCAGATTAGGTGTTCGCAACATTCACGACCCACTTGAAAATCTCAAGGGTGGCGCTCGTTATCTCGCCAAATGTATGTCTCTTTTTGGTAACGAAGAGGTTGCACTCCTGGCCTACAACAGAGGGCCTGGCGCGGTCAAAAAAATGAAGGGAGCACATGCCAAGGCCAAGTCCTCAGCTTTTGTGCGTAAGGTGAAGCATGCCCAGCGCGGCTTTCAGATGACAGCACAGACCTCCCGAGAAGTCATTGCTATCAACGATCCCCCCAGAAAGCAGAGCGTCTGAGAACTCCACTAGCTATCAGCCTGCGCCCTTTTTCTGCCTTTAGTTGAAGAGCCAGGGGCAGAGTTTTCATGCGGGATTATTTGGATTATTGGCCCCTTGGCGGCGTTGCGCCACCTTGCAGAACAGGCCTTCCTTGCTGAGAGTGGTAGCAAAACACTGGTTGCAGGAAACGCAGGCAGCCCTGGCATGATCGCCTCTGGCCCAACGCCTGACCAGATGCGGCTCGCAGATCAAGGGCCGGGAGAGGGCAATATAATCGGCCAAGCCTGTTTGGATCACCTCTTCAATGGTGGCAAGGCGGAGAAAGCCGCCCACCAGGATAAGGGGCGTTTTGATTTTTTCCTTGTAGCGCCGGGCCTGCTCGCCATAGTAACCTTCCGTCTCGGCTGAGAGGCGATCGCCTGTGCGGGCAAAAGAAAGCCCACCGGTATTGAAGGTACCGCCACTCATTTCAATGGCATCCACCCCAAGCTCAGCCAGCATGCGGCACACGCGCAGACTTTCCTCTGCACTCAAACCGCCAGCCACAAAATCCTCGGCATTGATTTTCACCAGCACCGGGTAGGCGTCGCCGACTACCTCCCGCACCGCATCATATACCTGCAAGAGCAGGCGGGCCCGATTTTCCAGGCTGCCGCCATAGTGATCTGCCCGCTGATTAAACCAGGGCGAGAGAAACTGGCTGAGCAGATAGCCGTGGGCGCTATGGATCTGCACCCCATCAAAGCCTGCCGCGCGCGCCCTGCGTGCGGCACGTGCAAAAGCCGTGATCACGGCATCAATATCCGCCTTGGTCATGGCTTTAACCTTGCGGCCAGCCGTTCCTTCACCTGCCACAGGACCACGGGCATGCTCGCCGCTGCCGACGCCCCAGCGCCCGGCGTGGGCAAGTTGCGCCACAATCACCCCGCTTTCGTTATGCACTGCCCTGGTCAGACGCTGCAGACCAGGCAGCAGGCTGTCATCATAGATGCCCAACTGCCGCCTGCTGGCTTGGCCTTCAAGGGACACATAGGCATGTCCGCTGATGAGCAAACCCACCTGACCGCGTACCAGTTCCAGCAGATACTCAATCAGGCGCTCGGTCACCGCGCCGTCGTTTCCGGCCTTGGCCTCATTGGTGGCCGAACGCACCAGGCGGTTGCGCAAGCACAAGGCCCCCAGGCTTACTTGCTCAAAGACCTTTGGCATGTCTTTCCTTATCTCTTTATCTCTTTATCTCTTTATCTCTTTATCGCAGCATGCCAACCAGCCAGAAAAGCAGCATGCCCACCAGCAGGGTGCCGCCCAGGCTCCTGGTTTTCAAGGCAAAAATAAGGGTAGGCACAGCCACCCACAGGTCAGTCTTGCTAAAGCTCAGATCATTGCCGTCCACAAACAGGGCCGGAGCCAAGAGGCTGCTCAAAATTGCCACAGGAATGAGGCTGAGCCAGTCCACCAGCCAGGCTGGCATGCGTTTATGGGCCAGATAGACAAGTGGCAGCCACCTGGGCAGATAAGTCACGATTCCCATGGCAGCAAAGAGGAGAATATATTCCGGGTAACTCATTGTCTGCGTCCCTTTGCCCGTTTGATGAAAAAGCCCAGGGTTGCGCCGCAAACAGATGCGCCAACAATATACGAGTTGCCCGGAATGAGCAGATACCAGACGGTGGCAATGGCGGCGCTCACGAGCCCGGTCAGCACCAGCAGGCGATTGTGAAGCTGCAAGACCAAGAGGCAGATAAACATGGCGGTGAGGGCATAGTCGATGCCAAAGGCCCCCTTGGGGATAAACTGGCCTGCCAGTGCGCCCGCAACCGTTGAAAGCACCCAGGCGCTGTTGGAGAGATGATTCAGGACCAGGGCGCGCCACCGGTCCCAATTGCCGCTGCGAAAGCAGGCCATATTGACGGCAAAAGTTTCATCGGTGATGCCGTAGGCAAACAGGGTGAGAAACCAGCGGTTGACCCCGCGCAGATATACGGCCAGGGCCGAGCTCATGAGGGCATGGCGCAGATTGACCACAAAAGTGGTGGCAACAATGGCCGCCATGGATGCACCGGCATCGATCATGGCCACACCGATGAACTGGGCGCTGCCTGCGAAGAGAAAAATTGACATCACCCCAGTAAGCCAGGCCGGCATACCAGCCTGTTGCGCCAGAACCCCCATAGCCAGCCCCAACGGCAGATAGCCGAGGCAAATGGGCCAGGCAGCGGCGGCACCCTGGCGTAGGGTCTCGCCAGCGGGGCCTTCTTGCCGCTGCTTTACCTTGTCTTGATCCATTTTTTTCGCTATGACTGTCAGCAGTTTATTGAAACCTGAACAAGCCTGTCTTGCACCTGCTTATTCCAGTTCCAGATCAACGTACATGTATTAAGGAGGCGAGGAAAATGCGACGAGCGCGTACATTTGAGTACCCCCTAGGCGCATGTACGTAAAGCCGATACTGATGCGCTTTGGCATGGAATTGAAATTGTCCCCTTCACGCCGCTTTTGCAGCCCGCCGGGCTGCTACATATACACCACAATGTTTGTTCAAAACAATCTCTTTTACCTCGCCAGACCGCGCTGTGCATGGTCGCGCTGTCTAACCTTGCCACAGGCCGCCCCATGACAACGCGCTGGAATCTGGCAGATCTGATCGATCTGGAATACCTGTTCGGATGCGATGACAGCATTCGTCAGCGCGAGGGAGAGCAGGCGCTGGTCAAGCGGGACCGGGTTATATACCTTGCCAAGATAGCGCCGAAATTAAAGGATCACCTCAATCCGAGGCCGCAGGAGCTGATTCACCGCTGGCTCAAGGTGCGACAGCGCAATCCGGCAGGCAACAACGGCAACGGCCAGGAGAAG
>CAZEIT010000243.1:0-4080 GCA_964512515.1 uncultured Desulfobulbus sp. | reverse complement strand
CAATTTTTTTGGCAATACCAAGCGTTTCGGCCACACCATACTTGCACCAGGTCTTGCCGGGGCAGGCCTGCACATAATGTACGCGCTTGCGGCTGTGGGGCAGAGTTGCATCCAGGTTCAGGTCTTGCTGCAGGGCGCTCAGGCGTTCCGGCTCCATGCCCATCAAGGCAATGCGCTGGGCGCTGGTGATCTTGATGCCCGGGATGCCGTAGTCCGTAACCAGTTTAGCCAGGCGTTCCAATTGCTCCGGCGTAAGCATGCCCGCATGCAGGCCGGGTAGGGTCATATAGGTTTTGTAGCGTTGATCCATGGATTGTTCACGTGGATATGAAACGGGCCGGCAGGGACGATAACCCTTTGCGCCGGCCCGTGATCGTCAAACAACAAACAGGAAATTAGCCAAGGATTGCTGCCAGATCCTCTTCTGGGGTCTCGATCGGCTTGATGCCAAAGGTGTCCACCAGGAACTGCAGCACTGCCGGGCTAAGGAAGGCCGGCAGGGAGGGCCCGAGGCGGATGTCTTTGATACCAAGTGAAAGCAGGGTAAGCAGGATAACCACGGCTTTCTGCTCGTACCAGGACAGCACCATGGACAGCGGCAGTTCGTTGACGTCGCAATTAAAGGCCTTGGACAGTGCCACCGCAATTTGGATGGCGGAGTAGGCGTCGTTGCACTGGCCTACATCCAGAAGACGCGGAATGCCGCCAATGTCACCCATTTTCTTGTCAAAGAAACGGAACTTGCCGCAGGCCAGGGTCAGGACCACACAGTCGTTGGGTACCTGCTCAACAAACTGGGTGAAGTAGTTGCGACCTGGCTTGGCGCCGTCGCAGCCACCCACCAGGAAGAAGTGGCGGATCGCGCCGGATTTCACGCCTTCGATCACCTTGTCGGCAACGCCCATGACCGCATTATGGCCAAAACCAACCATGACTGAGCCGTTGTCCACATCATCGGTGAAGCCGGGCATGGCCAGGGCCATGTCGACAATCTGGGAGTAATCCTTGTTGCGGATGTGTTTCACGCCAGGCCAGCCCACCAGACCATTGGTGAAGACGCGGTCGAGATAGTCTTCACGCGGTTTCTGGATGCAGTTGGTGGTGAACAGGATCGGTCCGGGGAAGTTAGGAAACTCCTTGGCCTGGTTCTGCCAGGCGGTACCGAAGTGACCGTAGAAATGCGGATACTTCTTCAGCTCCGGATAGCCGTGGCAGGGGATCATCTCACCGTGGGTGTAGATGTCAATGCCCTTACCCTCGGTCTGCTTGAGGAGTTGCTCCAGATCATAGAGATCATGGCCAGAGATGAGGATGCACTTGTTCTTGCGGTGGCCCAGCGGCACGCTGGTAGGAACCGGGTGGCCGTAAGTGCCGGTGTTACCCTTGTCCAGAAGCTCCATGGCGCGCAGGTTGATCTGACCGCACTTCATGGCCACAGGCACGCACTGCTCCACGGTCAAACCCTTGGCCATCAGAGCAACCAGGGCATCGTAGCAGAATGCGGCCACTTCAGGATCGGTCTGTCCCAGGATGGCGGCATGGTCGGCATAGGCGCACAGGCCTTTCAGGCCATAGAGCAGGGTCTGCTTGAGGGAGCGGATATTTTCGTCGGTGTCCAGGTTTTCAATGAGTTTCAGGGCAGTGCCTGCCGCAGCCAGGTCCTGGGTGGAACCAGAGGGCTTGTAGCTGGCTTGGGGCTCGCTGAAATCCACTTTGCCACCCTTGGCTGCAACCTTGGCCTTCATGGCATCGCGCATTTCCACTGCCTTGTTGATCAGTTCAACAAAGCGTTCCGGGTCGAAGTCAACATTGGTGAGGGTGGAAAAAACAGCCTCATAGGTGAAGCGATCAGTGGCTGCGTCAACAATGCCGTGCTTGCGTCCTTCCTGGGCGTACAGGGCAAGTCCTTGCATCACATAGATGAGCAAATCCTGCAGACCCGCTACATCTTCCTGCTTGCCGCATACGCCGACAACACTGCAACCGGTGCCCTTGGCGGTTTGCTCGCATTGATTACAAAACATTCTGACCTCCTTGGTTGAATGGGGGGGGAAATTGATGCTGTTTGTTTTCAGCTGCGGGATACAGTATAGCAGATATAAGTCTTTGTCCTTGATATGAATCAATTTTACCTTTTTTTATCATGCTCAAGCCCATTCAGTTGCTCAGTCAATGCATGCTCTTCAGTGGCCTGACCAAGGCTCAGCTTACAGAGCTTGCCGGAATTGCGAATAAACGCCATTGCCGCAAGGGAGAGACCATCTTCCGTGAGGCGGACGCGGGCATTGGTTTTTATATTATTGCCTCAGGTCAGGTGAAGGTGTTTAAGAGTTCGCCCGAAGGAAAAGAGCAGATCCTGCATATTTTTGGCCAGGGCGAACCAATTGGCGAGGTACCGGTCTTTCACGGTCAGCCCTATCCGGCTACAGCCGAGGCCCTGAGCGAGGTGGAACTGTACTTTTTTCCCCGGCTGCAGTTTGTTACCTTGATTGAGAAAAACTCTTCGCTTGCCCTCAACATGCTGGCCGTGCTGGCCCAGCGCCTGCGCCGTTTCTCCACCCAGATCGAGCATCTTTCGCTCAAAGAGGTGCCCGGCCGCCTGGCCATGTACCTGCTCTACATGGCGAAAGAGCAAAAAAACATGAACCAGGTGGTGCTGGATATTCCTAAGGGCCAATTGGCTAGTCTTTTAGGCACCAGCCCGGAAACGCTTTCCCGCATCTTCCAGAAAATGAGCGAGGAGGGGCTTATCCAGGTGGAGGGCAAGCGCATTCAGTTGTTAGATATAGATGCCTTGGCTGAGCGCTGATTCCGTTTCCAGATCAAAGCGTTCTTTGTGTCGGCTTCGGAAAACGCTCCTCGGAGTACTTGTATGTACGTCTGTGGCGCATTTCCCTCTCCTCCTTGAGACATTTCTTTGATCTGAAACCGGAATAAGGGCGTGCGGAGGGGTGCTATTTTTGCAAGAAAAACGTCAGGGTGAGCAAAATACCGATGGCAACAATGCAGGCGCGCAAGGCTTGTTGCGGGATGCGGTAGGCCAAGGTCGCACCGGCATAACCGCCCAAGATGGCGGTCAGAGCCAGCGGCAGCAGGTATTCAAAGGCGATGGCCCCGCCCCAGGCATAGAGAAAGACCGCGATGCAGGAGAGCAGGGCCGAGACCACGTTTTTCAGCCCGTTCATGGCGTGCAGATTGCTCTGGCCCATGTAACTGAAGGCTGCCAGAAGCAAAATCCCAAGCCCACCATTGAAATAGCCGCCATAGGCGCAGGCAAGAAAGAGAAGGAGAGCATGCAGCCAGCGCCTGCGGGCGGGAATGTGGCTGATTTGAGCTGTACCTTTCTGTTCTAGTGCGGGCAGGCTTACGGCCATCAGCCTTGGGCCAAGGGCAAAAAGCACGGTGGCAAAGAGGATGAGCCAGGGGATGATGGCGCTGAAGAGCCGGTCTGAAGTGATAACCAAAAGAATGGCGCCAACACTGCCACCCAGGGCAGAGAGCACGACAATATCGCCCCAGCCCAGCCCGCTTGGATAGCCGATATCGCGGCGAAAACGCCAAGCACTGGCAATGTAGCCCGGTAAGAGCGCGGCCGTACCGGTGGCATTGGCGGCAACCGGCGATACCCCAACCAGAAGCAGGGCGGGCAGGGTAAGGAAACTGCCGCCACCAGCAATGGCATTGAGCACGCCGCCAAAAAAACCTGCCACGAGGAGAATGATTAAGTCTGGTTCCATATTAGAGAGCCGTTGCAGTGATATTACTCATCAGATGGTGGATGCGGTGCAAAGTTACGAACCCTATACTACTTTTTGCACAGGCGTAGCCGAAAAAATAAAAATAAATGGCTCTCAACGAAATTCAGCCTTTCTTACGGGGATATGAGCCAGACAGGCGTTGAGTAAACGCAACGGGAGTTGTGGCTCCCAAAACCTCCGGTTGAAACGGTAGCAGAATTCATCGAGATATTCCTGGAGATACCGGGATGAAACACCATGGAAGGTGCCGTTGATAAATTGTTTCATGTTGCCGATCATGATGTGAACCATGGGCAACCAGACATTTGCCTCCTCAGGCGGA
>CAZEIT010000242.1:0-4119 GCA_964512515.1 uncultured Desulfobulbus sp. | reverse complement strand
CACTGGGAGTGATCTCCCACCATCAAATAGAATGGAGAAATAGTCATGAAAAAAATCATGCTGATAACTGCGGTTACGGCCCTAATCTCGGCTCCAGCCGTGTTTGCGGCAGATGGCGCGCAGTGGGGTTACACGGGCAAGGAAAGCCCTGAACACTGGGCAACGCTCAGCCCAGAATTTGCCGCATGTGCCGGCAAAAATCAATCGCCCATTAATTTGACTGACTTTATTGAGGCAGAACTGGCGCCCTTGACTTTTGAATACAAGCCGGGCGGTTATGAAGTTATCAACAACGGCCACACGATTCAGGTAAACTATGAAGACGGCAGCGTTTTCAAGGTGGACGGCAAAAGTTTTGGTCTCAAGCAATTCCATTTCCATGCCCCGAGCGAGAACCTCATTGATGGCAAGGCCTACCCTTTTGAGGCCCACCTGGTGCATGTGAGCGATGCTGGTGAGATTGCTGTGGTAACAGTAATGTATGAGGAAGGAAAGACCAACGAAGCGCTGGCTGCTTTCTGGCCGCAGATGCCAGCAAAGGCTGGAGGAAGTGAAAAAATAAGCAGCACCGTGAACGCGCTTGATCTTATGCCTGCCAACCAGGATTACTTCCGCTTTAACGGTTCGCTCACCACGCCGCCCTGCACCGAGGGTGTGCGCTGGTTTGTTTTTAAGGAGCCCGTGGCCATTGCCAAAGAGCAGATCGAGACCTTTGCCAAGCTCATGGGAGGAGATAACAATCGTCCGGTACAGCCGGTGAACGCCCGGCCTGTGCTGCAGTAAACAAGCATCATATCGGATTGCTTGCAGAAAACGGGCTAGCGCCATGCGCGCCAGCCCGTTTTCTGCTTGTGGCATGTGGAGTGCTTGCGTTAATTGAGACATGGACATAAGCAATGAACCAATCCCTTTGAAAGGAGAGGTTCGATGAATCACCGTGCGCGTTATTTTACCTTTCAGACTGTCTCACAAAATTCGACCAGCTCAGACCAGGAGTTGAATGCAGCTACAAACATTTGCCGACATGAAGTGCTGCATCGCTTTGCTCAGCCAGTGAAAAAATATCAACCAGTACCAGGAGTTGCCCATGGAATGCAGTTCCGATACCTTACTTGGCCAGGTCAAAACCCTGCTCCTTGCAACCGATGTGTCCCAATTCAGTGAGGGCGCCATACAGGAGGCCTTTTTTTTCAGTCAAACCTGCCTGGCAAAGCTGATTGTCTTGCATGTGGTGCCAACCAAGAGCGAATCCCTTCAGGCGGCAAATTTCGCTCTCCGCCAGAGCCAGGAGGCACTGGCCCCCTATTTTGACCACATCAGAACCATGGCGCAGGCAAGCAGCGCGGACGTGGAAATAGTGGTGATTGGCTCCAGCAGCCCAGCAAAGGCCGTGGTGGAGCAGGCCCGCCTGCGGAAGGCAGACATCATCCTCATGGGGCGGCATGGCAAGGCCGGGCATTTGTCACGCCTGGTGGGAAAGATCACCTCCAAAGTGATTGTCCAGGGTTTTCCGCTGGTTCTGGTGGTTCCTAAGGAGGCCGGCTTGACCGGTACCCATGTCCTGGTTGGGGTAAACGATTCTCCCAACAGCAGACAGGCAATGCGGGCCGCCATCCGTTTGAGCCGCCAAAGCAAAACCTTCCAACAAATGACCATACTCTCTGTGCTCCAGCGGGAGGAAGAGCGGCAAGACGCCGAGGCTCTGGTGCAGACCTTTTGTGAGCAGGCCCGCGCAGAAGGCCAGATTACTGCGTGCGAGCCCCTGGTGCTTGTGGGCGAAACAGCACAAGCCATTGTGGCGGCAGCACAGGAGCGACAGGCCGATATGATTATCGTGGGAGGCCCCGGCAAAACCAGCCTGGGCAAGCTGCTGCTCGGCCATATTACTGAAAATATTATTGGCCGGGCGCACTGCGCGGTTTTAGTGGTTACCGCGCAGGATGATACCGATGATCCGCTTTCCGCTTCTACCTGCTCCGCGTCATGACAAATAAACTCATTTTGCGTTTGTTTCCCTTTCTCGCCTGGTTCCCCATCTCGCCGCTGGTTCTGCGGGCAGACCTGGTTGCCGGCATTACCGGCGCCCTGGTTCTCGTGCCCAAGGCCATGGCCTATGCGCAGTTGGCTGGTCTGCCCCTGCAGTTCGGTTTGTATACTGCTCTGGTTCCAGCCATTATTGGCGCCCTGTGGGGTTCTTCGCGGCAACTGGCCACCGGCCCGGTGGCCATCCTCTCGCTGATGACCGCAGCAGCGGTGGCCCCGCTGGCAACTCCTGGCTCTGCGGACTATATCGGTCTGGCCCTGCTGCTTACCCTCATGGCAGGCTGCATTCAACTTGGCCTTGGCCTGGTTAAGCTGGGCAACGCCGTCAACTTCGTCTCCCATCCGGTTATTTTGGGCTTTATGAACGCGGCCGCCCTTATCATCGGACTGTCCCAATTGGATATGCTCCTTGGCATTCCCAAGGGCCGCAGCGATTTTTTTCTGATGGACGTCTGGGAGATGCTTGGCTACCTGCCCCTGACCCATCTGCCAACATTGGCCATGTCGGTGTTCACCGTGGTTTTGCTGCTTGGAGTAAAAAAAGTCCGCTTTCTGTCCAAATCTGGGGTGCTGGTCGTTGTCGGGGTAACCACCCTGACCAGTATGCTCATTGGCTTTGAGAATAAGACAACGGGCCAGATAAACGAGGTAGCCACACCGGTTGCCCGGGAGATCATCGAAAAACACGATGCCTCTCTCCGGCGCATGGAAGCGCTTAATAACCGGATTACCACCCTTGCGGCCGAGCTGCGCCAGGCTGAAAAAGACAAAGATTCGCGTGCTATCGCCGAATTGCAATTCCGCATCAGTTTGTTGAATATCGAAAGCGAGGCAGCCGAAAAGGACAGCCGCGCCAGTATGCGCACCCTCCGCAAAATCTATTTCGTGCGCAGCCTCTCCGAGCAGGGCCCGGCCCGACTCTACCAGTGGGATGCCGTGCCCGAGGGAATCGAGACCGACGGCCTTCTGTGGCATATTAAGAAAGTCAACCGGGGGCAATTGCAGCTAAACGGTGGGGGGGAGGTGGTGGGTGCTGTGCCCGCCGGTCTGCCTTCATTGCAAATACCCGCGATCAGTATTGGCGGCATCCTGCAACTGATGAGTGCTGCCTTGGTTGTGGCCTTGGTGGCCTTCATGGAATCCATTTCCATGGCCAAGGCCATGGCCGCTTCCACCAAGCAGCGCATTGACCCAAACCAGGAACTGATCGGACAGGGTCTAGCCAATATAGGTGGTTCTTTTTTCCAGGCTTATCCAGCCGCTGGTTCCTTCACCGGTTCGGCGATCAACCTGCAGTCCGGGGCGAAGACCGGCCTGGCCATGGTGTTTAATGGTTTTTTTATAGCCATCACCCTGCTTTTTCTCACGCCCTATATTTATCACCTGCCCAAGGCGGTGCTGGCAGTGATCATTGCCTTTGCCGTGGCCGGTCTGGTCACCCCCAAGGCATTTGTGCAGGTCTGGAAAGCCAGCCGGGCTGATGGCTTTATCGCCGTGGCTACCTTTGTCATCACCATGCTCGCTGCACCCCATCTCGACAAGGGGGTCATCATTGGCGCCCTCTTGGCCATCGGCCACATTCTCTATCGCACCATGGCGCCGAGGGTGGCTATTCTTGGACGCCACGAAGACGGCAGCTTCCGGGATATTAAAAATAACCCGTATCTGGTTATTTCCACCAAGGTGGTGGCCATCCGTTTCGATGGCGCGCTCTATTTCGCCAATGTTGCTCATTTTCAGGACGCGGTTCTGGAGGCAGTGGCGGATCACCCTGAAATCAAATACCTGCTTGTCGTGGGGGATGCAATCAGCTTCATTGATTCCTCAGGCGAGGAAATGGTCCACAACATGGTGATCCAGTTGCAGCAGTCGGGGGTGGAGGTGGTTTTCTCCGGCTTGAAGAAACAGGTATTGGATGTGATGCGGGCCACGGGTCTGTTCGGCTTTATTGGCGGGGAGCAGAACATCGATGCCACCGAGACCCAGGCCTTCAACGCTATTTACTCCCGGCTTGGCGAGAGCGAAAACGCCTGCGGCACCTCCCTGCCCAAGACAGTGCGAACGGACTAAACAGAA
>CAZEIT010000241.1:0-4130 GCA_964512515.1 uncultured Desulfobulbus sp. | reverse complement strand
GCATTTCCTGCTTGGTTTTGCACTCGATGCACAGTTCGGTCACCGGCCGTGCCTCCAGGCGCTGGGTGGAGATGTCCTGTCCACAGCCTGAACAAATGCCATACGAACCATCGCTGATCCGCTGGAGCGCTTCATCAATCTTTTCACTGAGTTTGCGTTCCCGTTCTCGGATACGCAGCTCAAAGCTGAGGTCAGACTCCATACTGGCCCGGTCATTTGGATCCGGAATATTGCCTGTCTGGGAAGTGAGTGTATCCAAGGTACGCTCAACATCAGCATTTATTGATGCCTTCATGCTTTCCAGCTGCTTTTTGAAGGTCAACAGTTCATCATTGGTCATGGCCTTCCTCCTGTATGGCGGGGTGCACGAACAATCCGCTTTTGCCGCCGCTTTTACGGACAAGTCGGATATCGGAAATGGTCATGGCTTTATCCACTGCTTTACACATATCATAAATAGTCAGGGCTGTTACTGCAACCGCTGTCAGCGCTTCCATTTCCACCCCGGTGCGACCGGTGATGCCAACCACGGCCCGAATAGCGATGCAGAGCTCCGCTTCGTGCAGGGTGAAATCAATCTCTGCGCTGGTGATTGCCAGCGGGTGGCATAGAGGAATAAGCTGATCCACCCGTTTAGCGGCCATGATGCCCGCAATGCGGGCTACGCCTAAGACATCTCCCTTGCCCATGCCGCCTGCCTGCACGAGGGAAAAAGCGTGCGACGACATGGTGATTGTAGCTTCAGCCACAGCTTCGCGCTTGCTTTCAGGCTTTTCTCCCACTGCCACCATGTGGGCCTTGCCGTTTTGGGTGAAATGGGTAAAGCTCGCTTCTTCAGCCATGCGCCGCCTGCTCCTTACCGCCTTTCCCTTTTTTCTTCTGCTTGCCGAGATGTCCCTGGAACAGACGGCTGAAAAAGCCGTTTTCTTCCTGCTCCTGGCTCAGTTCGGCAAAACGCTGCAGCAACTCCTTTTGTTCCTTGTTCAGGCGGGTGGGCGTTTGCACCTGCACCTCCACCAGCATATCGCCGCGAGAACCGCCTCGCAGACTGGCAACGCCCTGGCCGCGCAGGGTAAAATGATCACCGCTTTGCACCCCTGCCGGAATATCCAGTTTGCTGACTCCGTGAATAGTGGGCACATCCAGGGTACAACCCAGGGCTGCAGATGCCATTGCCAGTGGCAGACGCAGAAAGATAGTCTGGCCTTCACGCTGGAAATGTTCGTGCGGTTCCACATGGAGTACCACATAGAGATCGCCGGAGGGACCGCCCCGGCGGCCGCCCTCGCCCTCGCCGCTCAGGCGCATGCGTGAACCGTTGTCCACGCCAGCGGGGATGTGGAGGTTCACCTTTTTCCCTTTCTTTACCAAACCTTCTCCGCCGCAGTCCTGGCAAGGCTCGGTGATCACCTGACCGTTACCACTGCAACGAGGACAGGGTGTACTCACCTGGAAAAAACCCTGGGAACGCAAAATCTGGCCGCGACCGTGGCAGGTCGGGCACTGTTGCGGTTTGTGACCGGGCCGGGAACCGGAACCTTCGCAGGTCCAGCAGGTTTCCCGCTTGCTGATCTCCACTTCCTTATCCACGCCGTGCACCGCATCCATGAAGGAGATGCGCAAATCATAGCGCAGATCTGCCCCCTGCACCGGCGCGTTGGGGTCATGACGGCGGCTGCGGCCGCCACCAAAACCAAAGATATCGCCAAACATCTCATTGATGTGCGAAAAAATGTCCTCGCTGCTGCCCGGCCCACGATAACCGCTGCTGCGCAGGCCATCCTTACCGTAAACATCATAGATACGGCGTTTCTGCGGATCGCTCAGTACTTCATAGGCCTCGGCAGCCTCTTTGAAACGCAGCTCGGCTTCTGCATCGCCTGGGTTGCGATCCGGATGGTATTTCATCGCCTTCTTGCGATAGGCTTTTTTAATCGCTTCTCCCGAGGCGTTTTTCTCTACCTCAAGGATATCGTAATAGCTCGCGCTCATCACATCTCAGCCGTTGGGGCAGGATCGCTGTTCTTCGGCTCCGCAGCCGCACCGCTTTTTTTCTCTTTTTTCGGTTTTGGACCCAATTCGTGAATATTCTCCAAAGAGACCTTCCCGGCCGCCACCTCACGCAGGGTCATCACCACTTCCTTGTTCTTGCCGTCCACCAGAAAAGGTTCACCCTTGCGGTGCTGGCGAATACGCTCCACCACGAGGTGAATCAGGGCAAAACGGTTGCCGCCCTCAACGCGGTGCAAGCAATCTTCTACGGTAATACGTGCCATCTACATCCTCCTGTAAAGAGAAAGCCGGAAAAATATCCCGGATTTTCCCGTACCTGTATTCATAGAACATGAAATCGCAACGCCAAGCCCTACACCATATGTCTGCGCTGCGATTCTGTGGATAAGCATTTCTCATGTATTAGCAAGGCTGGGCCAGTCTGCCTGTGGTTCCTTATTCCAGTCCAGAGCAAAGATATGAATCGAGCCCGCAAGTGGAATGCAACGCAGTCGTACACCAGCGTTCGTCTTCGAGGCAATTTCCGTCGCAGACTCAGAAAGGGCTCTGTATGGGACAGGGGTTACGCCCGCTCAAAGGGGTTACGCAGGAGCATGGTCGCTTCTCGTCCTGGCCCAACAGAAACGATAACCGGAGCTACGCCGCTCAAGTCCTCCAATCGCTGCAGGTAAGCACGGGTGTTGTGAGGTAAATCCGCATAGGAGCGGACAGCCGCAATATCATCGCTCCAGCCTGGCATGCTCTCATACACTGGCTGGGCCTGTGCGGCCTGACGGATATTCTCCGGCATGCGGTCAAAGCGTTTGCCCCCCACCTGATAGTGGGTTGCCAGTTGCAGGGAGTCGAGGCCGGAAAGCACGTCCAGCTTGGTTACGGCCAGGCCTGTCAGGCCGTTGAGCCGGACTGCATCCCTGGCTACCACAGCGTCGAACCAGCCGCAACGGCGGCGGCGGCCGGTAGTTGCTCCGAACTCCTGGCCTTTGTTTTGCAGATGATCGCCAATGGCATCACCTTCTGGCAGTTCGGTGGGAAAGGGGCCGCCCCCCACCCTGGTGGTGTATGCCTTGATGATGCCAATAACTTCATCAATATGCGCTGGGCCAAAGCCGCTTCCGGTGCAGGCGTTGCCAGCAATAGTGTTTGAGGAGGTCACAAATGGATAGGTACCGTGATCCACATCGAGCTGGGTGCCCTGCGCGCCTTCAAAGAGGATGTGTTTGCCTGCCTTGCGGGCTTTATCCAAAACAACGGATACATTGCTGATATAGGGTGCAAGCCGTTCGGCCAGCACTTCAAAATCCGCGCTCATGGCCTTGGCGTCAATGGCGGGCTGCTGGTACAGCCGGGTGAGGAGGAAGTTCTTTTCTTCGAGTGAGGCAGCCAGTTTCTCGCGAAAAAGGGCCATGTCAAGCAAATCACCCATTTTCAGGCCGATGCGACCGACCTTATCCATATAGCAAGGGCCGATACCCCGGCCGGTGGTGCCGATTTTCTTTCCCGATGCAAGCGCACCTTCCCGGGCCTGATCCAGCATGCGGTGATAGGGCATGATCAGATGGGCATTGGCACTGATGAGCAGATGCTCCGGTGTTACCTGCAGACCTTTCTCCGCCAGGCTGTCCATTTCGCCAAGAAGCACCTGGGCATCGACTATTACCCCGTTGCCAATGGCGCAAACCTTGTCTTGATACAGGATGCCGGAAGGAATAATGTGAAAGATGTACTGTTTGCCATCGACTACCAGGGTGTGGCCGGCATTATTGCCTCCCTGAAAGCGTACGACGTAATCGGCGTATTTGGTGAGGAGGTCTACCACCTTGCCCTTACCTTCATCTCCCCACTGCGCTCCGACAACTACGACACTGGCCATAATGCCTCCCTGTTCATGCGAACACTGCCATTACAAAATAGCAAACACGAAAACAGCCCGCGCATGCACATGGCGGGCCTCAATTCAAAAGATAAATATATTAGCAGAGTTTACCGAAAAGTGAAAGAGTTGAATCTGCGATACTTCATTCTGTCGGCGCCTATATTGGCCAGAAACAGAGCAGGCCCCGTAACTGCAAGTTACAGGGCCTGTCGCAAACAAACAGCCGAGAGTAGATCAATAGGAT
>CAZEIT010000240.1:0-4141 GCA_964512515.1 uncultured Desulfobulbus sp. | reverse complement strand
CGCGTTTTGCCGGGCAAATTCACCCATTCCAAAACCCATTATGAAGGCGAGGAGCATATTATCTCCTTTGCCGTGGGCCATCTGGTGTCCATCGCCTACCCTGAGGATATTGACCCGGCTTTTCAAAAATGGAGTTTTGACAACCTGCCCATCCTACCTGAGGAATTTCCACTCACTATCCTGCCGGGCACCAAGAGTCAATTTAACGCACTCAGCAAACTCATTCGCCGCCGTGATGTGGATGTGATTGTCAATGCCTGTGATGCCGGCCGGGAAGGCGAACTCATCTTCAAATACATTCTGAAACAGGTACTGCAGGCCAAGTTGGGCAATAAAAAGATCCAGCGACTCTGGCTGCAGTCCATGACCCAGGATGCCATTCGCGCAGGGCTTGCCAGTTTGCGCGACAACAGTGAGATGCTGCCCCTGGAAGACACCGCCCTGTGCCGTTCCGAGGCGGATTGGCTGATCGGCATCAACGCCACCCGTGCACTCACCTGCTACAATTCCCGCTTTGGCGGCTTCCGCAAAACCCCCTGCGGCCGCGTCCAGACGCCAACTCTCTCCCTTCTGGTCAAGCGCGAACGGGAGCGCCGCGCCTTTGTCTCCACCACCTTTTGGGAACTGCGCGGTCATTTCACCAGTGGCGAGGTGAACTACGAGGGCCTCTGGATCGACCCGGCCTTTACCAAGGATGAAGCCAACCCCCATGCCCGCAAGAGCCGCATCTGGCAGAAAGAACAGGCTGAAGCTATTGTGGCCAGATGCGCGGGTAAACCTGCGCAGGTGGAGGAAAGCAGCAAAAAAAGCAGCAAGGGTGCGCCGCCGCTTTATGATTTGACCCTCTTGCAGCGTGAGGCCAACAACCGTTTCGGCTTCTCCGCCAAGAATACCCTGGGTTTGGCCCAGAGCCTGTACGAACAACACAAGCTGATCACCTATCCGCGTACGGACAGCCGTTTTTTACCGGAAGATTACCTGCCTACAGTCAAAAAAACTGTGCAGAGCCAGTGTGGTTGGAGCTTTGGCGCCTTTGCTCAGGAGGCACTGGATAAAAACTACATCAAGAAGGACAAGCGGATTTTTAACGACAAGAAGGTGAGCGATCACTTTGCCATCATTCCCACCACTGGTGTCCCAGGGAGCCTGAGCGAGGCAGAACTGAAAATCTACCAGATGATTGTGCAGCGCTTCCTTGCCGTGTTTTTCCCACCCGCGGTCTATCTCAACACTACCCGCCTGTCCCTGGTGGAAGGAGAGGCCTTTCTTACCGAAGGCAAGATCCTGGTGGAGGCGGGTTGGCGGGCGGTATATGGCGCGGCTGCGGTCGGTGATGAAGATGCAGAGCAGGATCTGCAGGCTCTGCCCAAGGGTGAGGCGGCTCAGTGCACCGCTATCGACAGCGAAGAGCAGGAAACCAAGCCGCCACCCCGTTTTACCGAGGCCACCCTGCTCTCGGCCATGGAGCATTCCGGCAAGCTGATTGATGATGAGGAACTGGCCGAGGCAATGAAGGAGCGCGGCCTGGGCACGCCCGCTACCCGTGCCGCCATCATTGAAAAGCTGCTCAACGAAAAATATGTGGTGCGGGAACAGCGGGACCTGGCCCCCACCGGCAAGGCCTTTGAACTTTTGAGCCTTTTGGAGGCGCGGGAGATTGAGGTGCTGGCATCGCCTGAACTGACGGGCGAGTGGGAGTACAAGCTCAACCAGATCCTGAAAGGCGAGATGACCAGGCCGCAGTTCATGCAGGAAATCCGGCAGATGACCAGCGCCATTGTGGATCGGGTCAAGGCCGGGCCCAGGGGTGAAGTGCCGGAGGCATCCTTTTCGCCGGTGGCCGGGCTGCGTTTTTTTGAGCGCGCCAACGCCTATGAGGCTGAGGATAAATCAGTGCTGATCCGCAAGGTGCTGGGCGGACGGGTAATGCGGGAAGAGGAAATCGTCGCCCTGATTCAAGGCGAAACTCTTGGCCCCTTTGATGATTTCCGCTCCAAGAAGGGTAAGCCTTTCACAGCTTCCCTGCGCCTGCAGGGTGGCAAGATCGAGTTTCTCTTTGCCGATTCCGTGGCCGAGGAAGACCTGGCTGCCATCCGCGAGCAAAAGCCCTTGGGGCTTTCTCCGGTGGATGGCACCCCGGTTTTTGAAGCCCAGGGAGCCTATATGTCTGAATCGGCTTTGGAGGGGGATGATAAAAAGGGCTTAAGGATATCGAAGATTATTCTGGGCCGCAGACTTGAACCGGAGCATATCGCCCATCTGCTGAGCGATGGTCGTTCTCCGCTCATCACCGGTTTTATCTCTAAACGGAAAAAACCCTTTGACGCCTACCTGCTCCTGGACAAGAAGGGCAAGATCAGCTTTGAGTTTCCGCCCCGGGAGCGTAAGAAAAGTACCGCTAAAACCGCGAAAACGACTAAAGGCGCTGACAACTGAAGTAAGTTATACTGGTGCCCTGCCTGATTACGAAGAAATTCTCTTATTTGCGATATTTCTATGCGACATTTTAAACAGCAGTATAAGGATATGGAAGGACGTGAGCTGGCCGCCGCCTGCGCTCGTATTGCCCTGGACGTGAAAGCCGAAGACCTGATGGTGCTGGATGTGCGCGGTATCGCCTCCTTTACCGACTACTTCATTATTATGAGCGGCCAGTCCACCCGGCATGTACAGGGCCTAGCCGAGGCCATTGAAGAGGAACTGCGGGCCAAACGCGCCAGCAGCAAGCACAGCGAAGGGTTGCACGAGGGCCTCTGGGTATTGCTCGACCTGGGTGATGTGGTAGTGCATATTTTTTATCATGAGCAGCGCGTATTCTACAATCTGGAAGGGCTCTGGCACGATGCCCCTCGCCTGGATGTGGATGAGTTGCTGCACCAACCAAATCTTTTGCAACAATAACAAGGTCAGCCATGCAAAGCCGCACACCGATATTGTTGACCATCCTTGACGGCTGGGGTCTTGCTCCACCAGGGCCAGGGAATGCGCCGTTTGTTGCCGATACCCCCAATATGGATCGCTTTCTTGCGGAATATCCCAATACCCGGCTTACCGCCCACAACGGGCCGGTTGGTTTGCCTGCCGGGCAGATGGGTAACTCCGAGGTTGGGCATCTCAATATTGGTGCGGGCCGGGTAGTGTATCAGGATTTTACCAGGATCAACAAGGCCATTGAAGACGGCTCCTTTGCCGCCAGCACTGTGCTGAACAATCTGTATGACGATGTGGCGGTACAGGGAGGGCGGCTGCATCTCTGTGGTCTGCTCTCAGATGGAGGGGTGCATTCCCATATCAATCACCTCAGGATCCTTTTGCAACTGGGGGCGGAAAAACACCTGCAACATGTTTTCATCCACTGTTTCATGGATGGCCGGGACACACCGCCTGACAGCGGTCGTACCTATATGCTCCAACTGGAAGAGATTCTGCGCGAAACCGGTTGCGGTCAGGTGGCGACCATTATCGGCCGCTACTGGGCGATGGATCGGGATAAACGCTGGGACAGGGTGGAAAAGGCCTGGAAGGCCATGATATTGGGAGAAGGGCGTGCAGCGGAGGAACCGGCCCAGGCGGTGGAAGAGGCCTATCGGCAGGGTGAAAGCGATGAGTTTATCCGGCCGGTGGTGATGCGCTCAGCAAGCGGCAAGCCTGTAGCCACTATCAATGATGGCGACAGTCTGCTTTTCTTTAATTTCCGGGCAGACCGGGTGCGCCAGTTCTGTCATGCCCTGACCGACACCGACTTTGCCGCCTTTGATGTCAGCCCTCGCCCTCGCTTGCGGCAATTGGTCACCATGACCGAATACGAGGCAGATTTTCCTTTTCCCGTGGTCTTCCCGCCCCAGAGCATGCAGCAAATTCTGGGTGAAGTGGTTGATGGCCATGGTCTGCGTCAGCTACGCATCGCAGAAACCGAGAAGTACGCCCATGTCACATATTTTTTCAATGGCGGGCGGGAAGAACCCTTTTCACAGGAGGAGCGGCTGCTCATCAGCTCTCCAAGAGACGTAGCCACCTATGACCTTAAGCCCGAGATGAGCGCGGTTGAGATCACGGATACATTGCTCAGCACCTTACAGCAGGTGGAAGAGGCGGGTGAACCCTATAATCTGGTGGTGCTCAATTTTGCCAACGGCGACAT
>CAZEIT010000239.1:0-4145 GCA_964512515.1 uncultured Desulfobulbus sp. | reverse complement strand
CTTTCTGCTTGGTGTTTTTGTGTACAAGGAACATTTTCCAGTCGCGCAGCAGCAGGGTTTTTTCTTCATTTGGCTGGCCCTGCTTATTTTCAGCATTGACCAGATCCGCCGTTCCATACGGCATACAAAACAACCCCTCCACAGAAAACTGTAGAAGCACCAGTTGCAAATACTGCAGACACAAGTTTTTACGCTGGCATTACTGCTTGCTTCCCAAATCTGAGCAGGTAAGATGCTGGTGGAGGACGTTCATAAGCAATGGACATCCGTCATGTTGAGCTCACATTTAGTCCAATGCAACAAGGAGATAACTGATGAAACCGCGCCGCTCAAACCTGTCTGTTCCCGGCCATATGGCAAAGATGCACAGTAAGGCCTGCGAAAGTGCTGCTGATGTGGTGATGCTGGATCTGGAAGACAGCGTGCCTATTGATGCCAAGGAGGCTGCCCGGGCCCAGGTTATCGAATCGCTCCTTACCCAGAACTGGGAGCACAAGACCGTAACTGTGCGCATCAATGCCCTGGATACTCCTTTTGCCTACCGGGATCTGATAGAAGTGGTGGAACAGGCGGGCCAGATACTGGACGCCATTGTCATCCCAAAGGTCAATCACCCCGGTGATATTTACTTTGCCGAGCGTCTGCTCACCGGCATTGACCTGCATCAGGGCAATGCTGCTGCAATTGGCCTGGAGGCCTCTATTGAAACCGCAGAAGGTTTACAGAGTGCAAGCGCCATTGCCCAGGCCAGCCCCAGGGTTAAGACCCTGGTCTTCGGTATTGCCGACTACTCTGCCTCCATTGGCGCGCGTCTGGTGTCTATTTCAGGACACGGAGAAAAGGAAGAGGAGTTGTATCCGGGCCATCGCTGGCATTTTGCCATCAGCAATATGGTGATGACTGCCAAGGCAGCCAAATGCCTGGCCATCGACGCACCCTTTGGTAACTTCAAGGATGCCGACGGGCTGCGCCGTTCGGCAGTCATGGCCTGTGCCTTGGGCTGTGATGGCAAATGGGCCATCCATCCTTCGCAAATCGAGGTGATTAATGAGGTGTTCACCCCGTCGCAGCAGGATATTGTATTGGCAGCCAAGGTTATCCAGGCCGATGAGCAGGCTAAAAAAGAGGGACGCGGCGCGGTGGCAGTGGAAGGCCGTATGGTGGATCAGGCCACGGTTCGCCTGGCAACCCAGCTCTGGCAGCAGGCCAAGCACCTGGGCTTGGTATAATGGCGGTTCCAGGTCAATGATTGTGGCCGGTAAACATGGAAAATACGACGCAGGCGTATGTGAAGTACACAGAGGAGGATTTCTGGTCTGCTTAGAGATTACCTCGAAAAATTCGATGTTTTAAGATCAGATTAACGAAATTACAGTGTGTTGCAGATGGAAGAATGGCGAATCAGACCATTTTTCGAGATCCCCTAAGATGTTATTGATACTAATTAATTTGTAATAGTTTTGATCTGACAGACACCAGGCAAACTGGTAACTGTCAGATCAAATTGTGACTACTACAACTTAAGCGATGATTTGGAGTGAGTCCTTTGTGAAGCCCAACAACCTTTGTAGCAATTTTGGTTGATCTTCGGTTGTACCCAGAGCAACCTGTAAAAAATCAACCGATTGAACGTAAGCAAAAGAGGAGAGATGGTTGTCAGGCTTCACTCCCTCTTCGTATTTCATGGTTTGCAGCCATGCCCTGTAAATAACGAAGCTCCTCTTGCCTTGGGTTTCGTCTATGCTCCAGCCAATCCACAAACTGCTGCAGCGCCCGTTGTTCCAATGTCGGAAATCAGTTCAACTTGCGGCCCTGGCGGAACATGTCGGCGTAGATAGCGGGCAGGTTTTGTCGTTTTAGTTCTGTTGCCACCTTTTCGATATCATAGCTGATACGGTGATGCTGCACTTGGATGTCATCTTTTGCTTTTCCAAGTTCCAGCACTGCAAAGGAGGCTCTTGGGTCACCGTCAAACATGCGGCCAGCCGAACCGGGGTTGATGAAATGTACTCCGCCTACATGCTTGTAGTACGGGCTGTGGGAGTGACCGGTAATGACAATCTCCTGGTCGCAGTGTTTTGCCAGTTCTGCAAAACGCTTATCAGGCGTATCGCTGAATAGAAATTCCTCGTGCTCCTCCGGGCTGCCATGGTACAGGCCAATGCGCCAGTCTATAAGCCTGATGTCTTCCTTTTTGCGCAGGGCCAGCAGGTCTCTTGTTGCTGCTTCATCAAGTGCCGAGAAGGTGCTGGTATACATGCAGCGTTTTTCAGGATTGGCTGGTTTTTTGAAGCTTTTTCCTCGTATCAGGCGAATAATCTTGTCATCTGTATTGCCGCGGATGCCGATAGCCTGATGCCTTCGCAGCCAAGCCATGGTTTCGCTTGGAAAGGGAGCATAAACCGTGGAGTCGCCGCAGTTGAACACATGGCTGAACTGCTGCCCTTGTACGGCATTCTCAATGGCGACCAGAGCCGGGTAGTTAGCGTGAATATCGCTTAAAATCAGGATTTTCATGGTGCGGCTATGCTCCTGTCTGTGTGTTCATCAACTGCAACCCACTCTTATTCCAATTCCATACCAGCCAATTCAAGAGCAAAGCGGGCAGGGTAGCGCTGGCGAATGCTAAGGCTATTCCCCTGCTTTTCCCGCCTTGGCTATTCTCAGGCCGTAGTTTAGCTTTTCACTGCTGGGGAAACAAGTTACAATCAGGAGGAAATTGCGGGCACGACAAATGTACCGTAATATGCAGACATAAGCAGGGTGACCCGGCGAGCGAATATTTGCAGGCCAACGATTGCTGCCGGATTAATAGTGTTTTTTTGTGAGGTGTGCGATGGGAAAGCATGTTCTGGAAGAAGCGAGCCGTTGTTTACAGTGCAAGAAGCCGCAGTGCACACGGGCCTGTCCTGTGGGCACCCCGGTAAATACCGCCATCCGCCTGCTCATGGCCAACAAGATTCAAGACGCAGGCGCCCTGCTGTTTGAAAACAACCCGCTCTCTGTTATTTGCTCGCTCATCTGCCCGCACGAAAAATTCTGCGAAGGCCATTGCATCCTCGGCAAGAAGAGTACGCCCGTGCAGTGGAGCGATATCGAACACTATATTTCCAGCTACTACCTTGATCGTTTTCAGGACGACAGTTTCAAGACCGAAGAGCAGAAAGATCGCATTGCCATAGTCGGTTCGGGGCCGGCTGGCCTTACCGTGGCCTTTATCCTGGCCATCCATGGTTACCGCATTACCATTTTTGAATCCAAGGATAAAATTGGCGGTGTGCTACAGTATGGTATTCCGGATTTTCGTTTGCCGAAAAAAATAATCGACAAACTCCATGCCGCACTTTTACGCCTGGGGGTGAAAATACGGCCCAACATGCTGATCGGCCCGGTCATCACCTTGGATGATTTGTTGCAGGATGGCTACAAGGCAGTGTTTATCGGCACCGGTGTATGGAATCCCAAGCCCTTGCGGCTGCCCGGCGAAACCATGGGTCATGTGCACTATGCCATCAATTACCTGAAAAATCCGGATGTCTGCGATCTGGGCTACCGGGTGGCAGTAATCGGGTCTGGCAATGTGGCGATGGATGTGGCTCGCACCGCCCTGCGCAAAGGCTCGGAGGTGACAGTGCTTTACCACCGCGGTGAGTCGGATATGTCGGCCACCCGTTACGAGTATGACTATGCCCGCATGGATGGGGTGGACTTCAAGTTTTTTATGGCCCCGATTGCCATTAGCGAGGTTGGTGTGCTTTGCCGCAGTACCCATAAGGTGACCGATGCCGATGGTAAGGTGCGGTTGGAGCAGATCGAGGGTACGGAAACCTGTTTTCCAGCTGATTCGGTGGTGATTGCCACGGGCCAGGCCCCGCGTGGTAACCTCAAAGGATTGGAGATCGGCAAGACCGGTCTGGTGATTACCGATGAGGTTGGCCGCACCACCAACAAGGCGGTCTTTGCTTCCGGCGATGTGGTGACCGGCGCAAAAACCGTGGTTGAGGCGGTGGAGCTTTCCAAAAAGAGTGCCCAGGCCATTATGGAATATGTGGAAAGCCTGCCCAAGTCGGACTGATTTTTAATGCCAGGAATCAGCATTGTCCGGTTAGGTTTTTGCATGAACAATTTCCTGGTTTTGTTGACTC
>CAZEIT010000238.1:0-4156 GCA_964512515.1 uncultured Desulfobulbus sp. | reverse complement strand
ACCGGATAGCTGAACAGACCATGACTGGCCGGAATGTTTTTGGCCACCTTGTCTTTGTAGGAGTGGCAGCGCTCCAACAGGCCCATGGGGGTGACAATGGATAGCAGCCAGGTTAGTTCGCACACCTCGGGCACGTCAGACTGTACCCAGAAGGTGCAGCGATCCGGGTCAAGTCCCAAGGCGAGAAAATCAGCCGCAGCCTCCAAGGTGCCGCGGCGCAGCCGTTCTGGATCCTGCACCGAGGTGAGCGCGTGCAGATCCACAATGAAGACATAGAGTTCCGATGACGCCATATGCGCAAGCATAGGCTCCATCATACCAAAATAATTACCAATATGAAGTTTACCTGAAGGCTGGATTCCAGAAAGAATACGCTGCATTATCTCTTCACTTCGTTTGCGGGCAAGCAGCCCATTATTAGGAAAAATAAAAAAAGGGAGTGTGGATTGCTCCACACCCCCATTTTATGCCAAAAACTATAACACCTGCTACTTCACTTCTTCAAAGTCGGCATCGACAACGTCGTCGTCATCCTTGCCCTTGCCAGCACCCTGGGATGCACCTGCCCCAGCTCCCGCGCCGGCAGCGCCACCTCCAGCCGCACCTGCACCCTGCTGAGAGGCTTGGGCATACATCATCTCGGCCAGCTTATGGGATGCCTGGGTAAGGGATTCGGTGGCGCTCTTGATGGCAGCCGTATCCTCGCCTTCCATGGTCTTCTTCAGCTTCTCGATTTCCTGCTCCACATTGCCCTTAGTGGCGGCATCCACCTTGTCGCCCAGTTCCTGCAGGGTCTTGGTGGTCATATGGATCATAGAATCCGCATTATTCCTGGCTTCGACCAGTTCCTTACGCTTTTTGTCCTCATCGGCATGGAGTTCGGCATCCTTTTTCATACGCTCGATTTCGGCCTCGGACAGCCCGGAAGAAGCAGTGATGCGGATGGACTGTTCCTTACCCGTGCCCAGATCCTTGGCTGAAACCGAGAGGATGCCGTTGGCATCAAGATCAAAGGTAACCTCGATCTGGGGCACACCTCGGGGTGCGGGCGGGATATCTGCCAGCTCAAAGCGACCAATGGTCTTATTGTACTGTGCCATCTCACGTTCGCCCTGGAGCACGTGGATGGATACCGCAGGCTGGTTGTCGGCCGCAGTCGAGAAGACCTGACTCTTCTTGGTGGGCACCGTGGTGTTTTTCTCGATGAGCTTGGTCATGACCCCGCCCAGGGTTTCAATACCCAGGGAGAGCGGGGTTACGTCCAGAAGCAGCACGTCTTTCACATCGCCCTTGAGCACACCGCCCTGAATGGCCGCACCCATGGCCACCACCTCATCCGGATTAACGCCGCGGTGAGGCTCCTTACCGAAGATGGCCTTCACCTTTTCCTGCACCTTGGGCATGCGGGTCATACCACCAACCAGGATAACCTCGTCGATCTCGGAAGCGCTCAAACCAGCGTCTTTCAGCGCGGTTCTACATGGGCCTTCACAGCGGTCGATCAGGTCCTCTACCAGGGCCTCCAGTTTGGCGCGGCTCAACTTCAGGTTGAGGTGTTTGGGCCCGCTGGCATCTGCCGTGATAAAGGGCAGGTTGATATCTGTTTCCTTTGCCGTAGACAGTTCCTTCTTGGCCTTTTCCGCTTCTTCCTTCAGGCGCTGCAGGGCCATTTTGTCGCTGCGCAGATCAATACCCTGGTCGCGCTTGAACTCATCGGCCAGCCAGTTGACAATACGCATGTCAAAGTCTTCGCCGCCCAGAAAGGTGTCGCCATTGGTGGACTTCACCTCAAAAACGCCGTCACCGATCTCCAGGATGGAGATGTCAAAGGTACCGCCGCCCAGGTCAAATACCGCGATCTTCTCCTCGCCTTTCTTGTCAAGGCCGTAGGCCAGGGAGGCTGCGGTCGGCTCGTTAATGATACGCTGCACATTGAGCCCGGCAATTTTGCCTGCGTCCTTGGTGGCCTGGCGCTGGGCATCGTTGAAATAGGCCGGTACGGTCACCACCGCGTCGGTCACGGTCTCGCCCAGGTATTCTTCGGCGGTCTGCTTCATCTTACCCAGGATCATAGCGGAAATTTCCGCTGCGGTGTAGGTTTTGCCCTCTACCTTGACCACGGCGTCGCCATTAGGCCCTTCAACGATCTCAAAGGGGCTTATCTCAGCGGATTTCTTTACTTCCTGATCAGTGAACTTCCGGCCAATGAGCCGCTTGATCGCAAAGAGGGTGCGGGCCGGATTGGTCACCGCTTGCCGCTTGGCCACCTGTCCCACCAGGCGCTCACCATTATCAGTGAAGGCGACAATGGACGGCGTGGTGCGGTTGCCCTCGCTGTTTTCAATAACCTTGGGCTCACCGCCCTCCATAATCGCGACACAGGAGTTTGTGGTTCCCAAGTCAATGCCAATAATTTTTCCCATTACTGTTCTCTCCTTTTCCTCGTAATCGTAATATTAAAGATGCTCTATACTCTTTTTGTTATGAAGAACCGTATACGCAATCATTTGCCGGGGCCGCTGGACACCACCACCTGGGCATGGCGCAACATGCGATCCTTGAAGCGGTAGCCCTTGGCAAACTCGCGCACAACATGGTTGGCAGGCACCTCGCCGCTCGCCTCCATTGTCAGCGCATCCTGTTCACTGGGATTGAAAGGCTCGCCAACGGATTCAACCGGTTGCACACCAAAGCGATCCAGGGTGGCCAAAAGCCCTTTGTGAGTCAGTTCCACCCCTTCAAGCAACCCGCTGAACCTGGCGGCTGAATCGGCATTAATCTCTGCCCCTTGCTCCAAGGCCCGTTCCAGGTTATCCACCGTGGGCAAGAGATCGCGCAGGATGTTCTCGCCCGCATAGCGCACCATCTTGGCTTGCTCGCGCTCCATGCGTTTCTTGTAGTTATCGAACTCGGCTGCAATTCGCATGAGCTGATCCCGCACACTTTCAAGCTCCTGCTCCAGTTGTTCCCGGCCGTCCGCATCCTGTCCCTCTTCAGCCTCAAGGGCACCCTCGCCCAGCAGGCTTTCATCGTCTAGCGGGGCTGCTTCCTGCGCCTCCATCCGCTGTCTGCTTTCATCTACCACCATCCACCCCTTTTCATTTACCGTATCAATTCTTCATAAAAAAAATGCCTGGGCTTGCCGCGCAAACGGCGCTCAGGCCGGTCAAATCTGAAGGCAACAATAAGTATGGCGGTATACAGTGTCAAGACAACCACCCCTGGGAAAAGGCCTATATAAGGTGAGGTCAGTTGATAAAAAAGCGCCAAAGCCAGTCATTCAATTTCACATCATTAACGATATAATTACACCCATATTACAGGAGGTGGCCCTATGGCGCGCACAACACGGGGGGGAGAGAGGTTGTACAGCAGGCCAAGGAGGCCCCGGCAACAGGCACGCACTGTGGAAGAACTCCGTCAGGACCAGGCAGCCATGCTGTCGCTGGAGTTCGGTTTTCCTCTGGAGCAGGTGGTCATGGTGATCGGAATATCCAAAGGATGAGCTTGTCAGTTGCGCAATCATCTTTGATCTGAAACTGGAATTACACTCCAGCCTCTGGCGCCTTCAGTTTTTTGCTAATATCAGCATATGAAATGTCATCAGCTGGAATCATGCTGATGTTTAACACGAAATGCGGCGGACGTGCCCAAGAGCTGGCCGCTTTCTTTTGCATAGAGCCCCCTGCCCTGTTGCCTCGCACCTTGGTTACAGCTACGGTTAACACCCGCTTTGAGGGTATTTCTCGAAGCTGGTCAAATAAGCCCTTGAAAAAAGACTGCTTAGTTGGTGTGCCTCCCCGTGGGTCAAGAATAAGCGCCACCAATTCTCCCCTTTTCAGCCTTTGTACGATTTCATCCTGCAGACCAGGCCACGATGCCTCGTGCTGCTCTCCGTGCCAGTCAGCGGCAATGACTCCGGAACAGCGCAGAATCCTGCCCAAGAGCGGCCTTTTAAGCAAGCGCCTGTCTACCACAACATGCACGGGCTGCCGAAAGGCGCTCATCACAACAAACCACCGTATCCAGCCCTGCTGCCTGCATACCAGCAGGCCGCCTTCTCCCTGAGCAGGGATATGTTCGAGCCCTGATTTTTGCACTCGGTACACCGTACGCACCAACAGCCAGGCACTGAAGCGCAGCAGAAATTCTGGTA
>CAZEIT010000237.1:0-4163 GCA_964512515.1 uncultured Desulfobulbus sp. | reverse complement strand
TCTTCTGCAACCAGGAGATGCAGATTGGGGCAAAAGTCAAAGTCCTGCCCATGAGCGGCTGGCAACGCAATCGTATGTTCCCCGCTACCAGACTCCCCTGGGTCTTTCCTTCGCCCAACATGCCCACTTTTCTGACCGCCCTCGTCTATCCTGGCCAGGTCGTATGGGAAGGCAGCAATATTTCTGAAGGACGGGGCACCACCCTGCCCTTTGAACTGTTTGGCGCGCCCTTTCTGGAACATCGGGCTGTTCTTGAGGCTATCAACAGCACGCCCCTGCCCGGCTGTGTGCTGCGGCCCTTGTACTTTGAGCCCACCTCCGGGAAATGGGCGGGCCAGCCTTGCTGCGGCTTCCATCTGCACGTAACCGATCCGGAGCAATTTCTACCCTACCGTACCAGTCTGGCGCTCCTCCAGGCCCTGCTGCAACTCTATCCCGAGCATTTCGCCTACAAAAAGCCGCCCTACGAGTACGAATTTGAACGTCTGCCCATGGATTTGATTATAGGAGACTCCGCCATCCGCACAGGCATTGAGCAGGGGGTGCCTGTTCTGGATTTGGAACAATCCTGGCATGGAGAGCTGAACGGCTTTCTGGAACGCAGGCAGGCCGTTTTACTTTACGGGTAAGGGTAAGCCGGGTATGTTGCGGTTTTTTTTCAAACCTATGCTGCGGAATGCAGTTGATGCAGGCTAGACAAACTATGGCAACACTACTTTTTCATCCCCTTTTTTCTGAGCAATGCACATGAAAACCGCATCCTTTCCGCTTGGACGCCTGGCCGAGCTGGTTGATGCGTCTGTCCATGGCGACCCAGGCGTGATGATCAGCGCCTTAAACGGCATAGAACTCGCCGGGCCGGGCGAAATCACCTATATACTCGATGCCAGGCAATGCGCTGAGGCAGAGGCTTCTGCCGCCAGTGCCTGCATTGTACCGCCAGGCTGCACCCTTGTCGGCAAAACCTGTCTTGTAGCCAAAGAAACAGCCGTGGCCGTAGCCCGCATCCACAGTTTTCTGTTGACCAGGCCTTTTCAGGCTACAGGCATCCACGCCAGTGCCGTAGTCGGCGAGCATTGCCACATTCCCGAGCAGATCAGCATTGGCCCGCACGTTTGTATCGGCAACAATGTCCAGCTTGGGGAGCGGGTGCAGCTCAAGGCCGGGGTGGTGCTGGAAGACGGCGTTTCCATCGGCGATGACTGCGTGCTGCATCCCCATGTGGTGGTCGGCACGAAGTGCAGCATCGGCGACAGGGTTACCCTTCATGCCGGCGCGGTGATTGGCAGCGATGGCTTTGGCTTTGCCAGCGACAGTCAGGGCAGGCATTACAAAAAACCACAGGTCGGCATTGTGCGCATTGATGATGACGTGGAAATCGGCGCCAACACCTGCATAGACCGGGCAGCCTTTGGTGTTACCTGGATCAAGCAGGGAGTGAAGATCGACAACCTGGTTATGATAGGTCACAACGTGGTGATTGGCGAAGGCTCCATCCTGGTTGCGCAGGTTGGCATTGCCGGCAGCACCACCCTGGGCCACCACGTGGTATTGGGAGCAAAGGCTGGGGTAGCCGGACATCTGCACCTGGGCGATGGCGTCATGGCGGCGGCCAAAAGCGGCATCCACGACAGTCAGGCAAAGGGTGCGGTTGTGGGCGGGACCCCGGCAATCCCGGCCAAGGCCTGGATGAAATCGTCCGGGGTCTTTACCCGGCTGCCCGAGATGCTCAAGGAACAGCGGCGCTTGCGCAAGGAAATTGAAGATCTGAAAACAGCCCTTAAGGATAACTCTCAAGAACAACGCGGAAAATAACCATGGAACAAAGCATACAGCTGCCGCTGGATACCAAGGCCATCATGGCCATCCTGCCCCACCGTTACCCTTTCCTTATGGTGGACAGGATCACGGCCTTGGACCCGGGCAAAACCATCACTGGCATCAAGAATATCACCATGAATGAGATGTGCTTTCTTGGCCACTTTCCCGGTGAGCCGGTGATGCCGGGGGTACTGATCCTTGAGGGCATGGCCCAGACCGGCGGCATACTGGCCTGCCTGTCTGATGCCGCTCTGATGGGCAAGCTGGTTTATTTTGCCGGGATAGACACGGCGCGCTTCCGCCGGATTGTCTATCCCGGCGACCAGATGGTCTACAAACTGGAAATGCTCAAGCAGAAGGGCCGCGTCATCAAAATGGCCGGCAAAACCTATGTGGATGACCAGCTCGTTACCGAAGCCGAGCTCATGGCCAGCTACCCATGAGCCGCAGAAAACCTGCCCTTGCCCCACGCGCAACCCAGCACTGTTTCCCAGGACCACGCAATGCCCATCCATCCTACAGCAGTCATTGACCCCCAGGCCGAACTGGACAGCTCGGTACAGATTGACCCTTACGTTATTATCGACGGACCTGTACGCATCGGCGCAGACACCCGCGTCTGCCCCCATGCAGTGCTCTCGGGCCATACCACCATCGGTGCAAACAACGTTATCGGCTCCTTCACCTCTATCGGCGCACCACCGCAGGATCTGCGCTACAAGGGCGAAGCCACGGAGCTGCTCATCGGCGACAACAACCAGATTCGTGAATATGTTTCTATCCACCGGGGTACGCCTTCGGGCCGAGGAAAAACCTGGATTGGCAACAACAACATGATCATGGCCTACTGCCACATTGCCCATGATTGCTTTCTGGCCGATCATGTGATCATGGCCAACCTGGCCACCCTGGCCGGGCATGTGGAAATCGGCAGCCATGCCAACCTGGGCGGATTGGTAGCGGTGCATCAGTTCTGCCGTATTGGCGATTTTGCCTATGTAGGCGGCATGTCGGGCATTGGCCTGGATGTTCCCCCCTATGTAATTATGGAAGGCATCCGCAACCAGATGCGCATTTCCGGCATCAACAAGATCGGCCTGCGCCGCTCCGGCATGGAGCGCGGCACCATTGCCCAGTTGGAGGAGGCCTTCAAAATCCTCTTCCGCTCGCCCCAGCTTCTGCTGAAAGACGCCCTGTTCAAACTGCAAAATGAGATGAGCGGTTGCCCGGAAGTACAGGTCATGGTGGATTTTTTCCAGTCAAGCAAGCGCGGCGTGGTCAAACGCACCACCGATGACTGAGCCTTCCCTCCCTCCTATAGGGCTTATTGCCGGTGGCGGCCAGTTTCCGCTGCTCTTTGCCGAAGCCGCCCGTAAGCTGGGCCACCGGGTGGTGGCCATCGCCCACACCAATGAGACCGATCCACGCCTGGCCAGCCTGGCAGACGAGTTGATCTGGGTGAAACTGGGGCAGCTTGGTAAAATCATCCGCCACTTCCATCAGCACCTGGTTACGGAGGCGGCTTTTGCGGGAACCATCACCAAAACCCGGATTTTTCACGATATCCTGCCTGACTGGAAAGGGCTGAGTCTGTGGAACAAGATCGATATCCGCTTGGATGACTCCATCCTGCGGGCTATTGCGGATGTGCTTGCCGAAGAAGGCATTGAAGTTATTGCCTCCACCCGCTTTCTTGGTCACCTCCTCTTTCCGGAAGGAATCCTCAGCAAAAAACGGCCGAGTAATAGCCAGATGGAGGATATTCGCTTTGGCTGGCGCATTGCCCGGGGTATAGGCAGGCTGGATATCGGCCAGTGTGTGGTGGTGCGGGAACGCAGCATTCTGGCGGTTGAGGCCATAGAGGGCACGGATGCCGCCATCCGCCGCGGCGGCCAGCTTGCCGGGTCGGGCGCGGTAGTGGTTAAACTGCGCAAACCTGGCCAGGATTTCCGTTTTGATCTGCCTGCCACTGGGCTTGGCACCATCACCACCATGGCAGAAGTCAAGGCCGAAGTATTGGCGGTGGAGGCCGGGCAATCCCTGCTTTTTGACCGCGGGGCCATGGTTGCCGCCGCTGACCAGGCTGGCATGGTGGTGGTGGGGTTACGCTGCGATGGCGACACCCTGCCGGCTACGCCGCCTGCCCGCATCTAAACATGAACGATCAGGCGAGCCTCCTTGCGCACACCATGAACCATTCTACACCGCTATCATCCGCAAGCCTTTTTCCGCCCCGTATTGCTCAGATCCTCACCATGGAGCCGTGGGAACAGATACTGGAGGTCAGTGGCTGGCTGCGTACCCGGAGGGATTCCGGCAGCCTCTCCTTTCTGGAGCTCAAC
>CAZEIT010000236.1:0-4171 GCA_964512515.1 uncultured Desulfobulbus sp. | reverse complement strand
GCTCAATCTGGCAGAAGAACTCTCCAATGTCTCCAGAGCCTGCAAGATTATGGGCGTGTTCCGCGACACTTTCTACCGCTATAAAGCGACTGTCGATAACGGCGGCATCAAAGCCCTGATCAACAAGAATCGGCGTAACCCAACCTCAAAAAACCGCATCGAAGAGAGCATAGAGGCTGCCGTGCTTGCCTATAATCACATAAATACAGCAGCACCCTTCCTGTATCCACTTGCTGCCACACTGGGTCACCGAGCGCCAGATACCGCTATTTTTTCAGCAGAAATCTGCCGCCCATAGCGCGATAGACCGTACTTTCATCTCGCAGCAAGGCGTATTTGGCCTGCAGGCTGCTGAGCCGGGTGTCATCCTCGCTGTTGAGTGCCTCCAGATAATCTTTGAGTTCGCCCGCGCCAAGCTCATAGCGTGCCTGGTAATGCGCGGTAATGGCCTGCTCGCGCTTAAGCCGTTCCAGCAAAAGCTCAAGGGAGCGGCTGCTCTGACGGCTCACATCGTAGGACACCCATACCTCGTTGAGTGCTGTGGTCACACTGCGGATAAAATCCAGCCGGGCCAGTTCATAGGCATCCTCGTTTAAACGCACATTGGCTCGCACTCGCTGCCAGTCTAGAAAAGGCAGGCTTAGGCCAAGGGTGCCACTCAAAAAGGGAAATTCAAAGGGTTTGCTGCTTGTGCTTGCCTCTGTGCCCAGGGCAGCGCCCAGGGTGAGGGCCGGGTACCATGAGCTGTGGCTCGCCTGCATGGTGTTGAAGGCGCTGGCGAAGCGGGCTTCCGCAGCCTGCAGGTCTGGCCGCGCAGCCAGGGCCGACACCGGCACCTGCAGATCCACAGGCAGATTAGCCTGACTCAGCAGAGCACGGCTGCTCACTGGCGGCAGTTCGCCTGGCCGCAGGTTCAGCAAATCACCCAGGGTCTGGCGTACCAACGCCTCTTCAGCGGCCAGGTTACTAAGCCGGTTCTGTGCCGATAAAAGCGATTGCTCGGCCTGCTGTACTTCTACCGGTGCAACCTTGCCCAATTCGGCCTTGGTGGCCACCAGCCCCAGCACTTCGCGGTAGCGGCCAATGCTTTTTTCCAGCACCTGCTGCCCTTCCTGCAGATAGCGCAGGGAATAGTAGCCATTGGTCACGGAATGGATCAGGCTCAGGCGCAGGGCTTCCCGATCTGCCAGGGTGGCGTGGTACTCCCATTCCTGTGCGCTTGCCGCATGACGCAGCCGTTGCCACAGATCGAGCTCAAACTGCAGGCCCAGCCGGCTTTGATAGCTGCGGCTGGTATTGCCGCTTTCCAGATCGCGCCGGGCAGAGGCTGTGAGATCGCCGGATGCGGTAGGGAAAAGGTCTGCCCCGGCCAACTCGGCCCGCACCAAAGCGCTGTGGATGCGCAGCGCGCTTTGGGCCAGATCCACATTGCGGTTAAGGGCAAGCACAACATAGTGCGCAAGGGCGCTATCCTGGTAGCCTTGCCACCAATCCTTGTCCTGCACAAAGCGCGCGCTCATCTCCTCGCGGCTCAACAGCCCCGCGCGCAGATCGGCTTCAGAGCTGGGCTTGGCACAGGCACTCAGGCCAAGAGCGGCTGTCAGCACAAGGCAGCCGCACATTATACTGAAGCGGTATTTCTTTTTCATGGCTACTCCCTGGCCAGGGCATCGATGGGGTTGAGTTGGGCCGCGTTGCGCGCCGGGATAAAGCCGAAGATGATGCCTATCGCCGAGGAGCAGGCCAGGGCGATGACCATGGCCCAGGTGGAATAGACCATGGGAAAGTTACTGACCACCATGGTGAAGGCCATGCCAAAGAGCCGGGAAAGGGCCACACCCAAAAGCCCGCCCACCAGGCAGATCAGCACGGCCTCGATGAGGAACTGTTCCATGATGTTGCGCTGCCGTGCGCCCACGGCCATGCGCAGCCCAATTTCCCTGGTGCGCTCGGTTACCGAGACCAGCATGATATTCATCACGCCAATGCCGCCCACTACCAGGGAAATAACGGCAATGCCCGAGATGAGCAGTTTGAGGGTGCCGGTGGTGCTCTCCACAGTTTTGCGAATACTGTCGGTGTTGATGGTGTAGAAATCCTGTTTTTTGTGGCGGGCGATGAGCAGTTCAGTGAGCTTTTTCTCCGCCATCAGCGGCATGACTTGGTCATTCACCTTAACTGTGATGGAGGAGATGAATTTTGCGCCGGTGATCCGCCGCATTACCGTGGTGTAGGGCGCGTAGATGTTGAGGCTGCTGGAACCAGGGCCAAAGGTACGTTCCTGATCCTTGAGCACGCCGATGATCTTGAGCGGTTTCTGCCGGAAGAGAATGACGGCGCCCAAGGCGTTTTCACCGGGCCTGAAAAGCTGGTTGTAGGTATTGTGGTCGATAACCACGTAGGAGGCAGTGGCGCGTACATCGTCGTGATCAAAAAAACGACCCTGGGCCATGGCCAGCGCCTTGACTTCAAAGTACTGCTCGCCCACCCCGTTGAGCATGGCAGAAAGCGTATTATTGCGGTAGACCAGATCGCCAGTATTGGTGGTATTGGGGGTGACATTGGCAATGTACGACTGTTTTCCCAATATTTCCGCTTCTGCCACGGTCAGGGTACGGATGCGGCCGGCGCGGCGGTCGCCAAAGCCGGAACCACGCATGACGTCAATGGTGTTGGTGCCCATGGCATTGATATCGGCAATGATCTTCTGCTGGGAGCCATTGCCCAGGGCCACCACCGACACCACTGAGGCGATACCGATGATGATGCCCAGCATGGTGAGGAGCGAACGCAGCTTGTGGGAGAGCATGGCCTGCACCGACATGCGGAAAGCCTCTCGGAACTGATCGATCCTGCCGGCAATGCGGTGGCGCCGTGACAGGGCCTGTGGCGGTAGGTGCTCCACAAGGCTCGCTTCTCCGGGTGAGCGGTTGCGTTGGTCTGCAATCACAGCGCCATCATGGAGTTCGATAATGCGGTTGGCATGGCTGGCCACGCCATGATCATGGGTGACGATAATAATGGTGTGGCCTTGGCGGTTCAGCTCTTTCAGGATCTGGAGCACATTTTCACCGCTTTTGGAGTCCAGGGCGCCGGTGGGCTCGTCGGCAAGGATGAGGCGACCGCCGTTCATCAAAGCGCGGGCAATACTCACCCGTTGCTGCTGGCCGCCGGAAAGCTCCGCAGGCAGGTTGGGGAACTTGTCGCCCAGGCCAAGCCCGACAAGCAACTCCTGTGCGCGCCGGCTGCGTTCTTTGCCGTTCATGCCCGCATACACGGCGGGTAGCGCTGTATTGTCTGTAGCAGACAGGCTGGGCAGAAGGTTGTAGCGCTGAAAAATGAAGCCGATGGAGCGGCTGCGCAGGGCTGCAAGCTGATCAGAGCTGAGATTGGAGGTGTTGTCGCCATCAATGCGGCAGACGCCAGAGCTTTGCGTATCCAGGCAGCCAATAATGTTCATCAGGGTGGACTTGCCCGAGCCGGACTGGCCGATGATGGCGACAAAATCACCATGCTCCACGCTGAAGGACACATCCTTGAGCACATGCACCCGGCCAGCGCCCTGGCCAAAAAACTTGTTGATACCCTCAAGCTCGATGATCCTGCTCATCGCCTGGGCCCTCGCGGCATGCGGCCGCCCTTGCCGCCGCTTTTGATCTCTGCCTCGGTGAGCTGCCCCATGATGACCTGCTCTCCTTCTTCAAGGCCGCTTGTGATCTGCACCCGTACCCCGTCAGACAGCCCGGTGCTGACCGGCCGATCTTGGGGAGTGCCCGAGGCGTCGAGCACCTGCACGTGTTTTTCGCCCTTGGGCCCGTGCTGCACAGCGGTAATCGGCACCACCAGGGCATCTAGCACCTCGGCCACAGTAATGGTGTTTTCCGTGGTCATGCCGATGCGCAGTACGCCATCTGGGTTATCCACCCTGGCCTTGCCGTAGAAGTAGACTGCATCCGAAGAAGTGCCCGAACTGGAAGCGGCGCTGGAGGCCGATGAACTGCCGTACTTGCCGTCTGAAAGCGTGGTCATGCCTGGATCAAGCGAAGTGATGCTCGTGGTGAAAATCTGATCCGGCAGGGAAAGCACGGTGAACTGCAACGGCATCTCCTCCTTGATCACGCCGATATCGCCCTCTGAAATTTCGATATTGTTTTCCATCTTGGCAAGATCA
>CAZEIT010000235.1:0-4188 GCA_964512515.1 uncultured Desulfobulbus sp. | reverse complement strand
CAGTCATTGACGTATTTGCTGGAAAACTGGTCCATATTCTTGGTGCGCAGCCCTTTGACCATCTCGGCGCTGAACTGCTGTGCAGTCAGATAACGCAGGCGGGTTGCAGGGGCGTTTTTCAGCACCTGGTGCACCACGGCCTGGGTCAGGTGGCTTTTACCAAGCCCGGTGGAGCTGTCCATAAACAGGCAGCGGCCAAAGGTATAGTCGTTGCCGGCCAGGGCCTTGCAGGCAGATTGTGCCAGAATATTTGATTCTCCCACCATGAACTGGTCAAAGGTAAAGGCAGGGTGCAGGGAACGCAGCCGCAAGCCACCCTGGGGCACGCCCGGCAGCCGAAGCTGTTCGCTGGGGCCAGTCACGGGAGAACGGGCTGGTGCCGGCAAGGCAGAATCCACCTGAAAGCGAATAGCGCCGCCAGCGCCCGCTTCCAGGCATTTTTGCCGGATTAAATCCATATAGCGCTGCTCCACCCAGGCGCAAAAGAAGCGATCCGGCCCGGTAAGAAGCATGCCCTGGTCGTGCTCCTGGCTACAAATAATGGGCTTAATCCACAGCTCATATTCACTGGCAGGTAAAACAGAGGCAATGGCAGTTTGAACGGCATCCCACAGCATGGAAGTTCTATAAATAGTTCAGGGAATCATTACGAGAGCGCGCCAGCGCTTCCCGCCACACACGGTACGGGATGCTATAGCAAAGGAAACAGGCAGAAGCAAAAGCAGTCTAATGCAATTTGAACACAGAAAACAAAAACTTATGCCATGATAACTATCTCATAATAAATACATTCTTTTTGTATTCCAAAGCCGCTAAGCCCCTGATCTTTTGACGGCAGCAGACAGAGGGTGCAGAAGCTGCGTGAGAACGATGGGATATTTTCCAATACACAGGTTATCCACAAGCTATACACAAAAGCAGGAACTCAGCTATACGCAGCTTAGCTCTATTTCTCTCAACTATGCTCGCTATTTCATCTTAGCAAAAACCAGGATAGACTAAGTCTGTTTCGTTCCAGCCCTTTCCCAGGGTTGGCATCCGAGAAAAATATACAACCATTTCCTATCTGAAGGGAAACAGCAGGCGCAGGACATTCTGCATGAAAGACCAGAGCATATCCCAAGGGCCTTGATCATATTCGCACCACCTTTCAAGGACATCAACCGCTTCCTGCAAAGCACGGGGTTCGTAGCTGGGCTCTTTTTGAAAGGCCAGCACATTGATATTGTGATCTACCCCATTGAGTGTGAGGTAGGTGCAGGGGGCACTTACCTGGCCAGCATAGCCCTGTAAAAAAGCATGATCCTCTGCCGGCTCGCCACCACCATCCAGCAAATAGAGCGGTTTATGCCCCCAGGCGCGCAACTGCGGCAGCACATGCACCATATCGTGCTCCAGAAAATATGTCTGCCACTGTTCCTGGGTGTACCAGGAGGGGAACTGTTCCCTGCCATACTGGGACTTGCTGATACCCAGGGCCCAATTCCAGAAAAAGGCCAGATCGCCCCGGTGGTGAAAACGATCGCCCACCCGCCGTGGCGGCCCAATCAGGATCAGGGAATCTACCGCAGGATCATTGAGACCAACCCGCAGGGCCGGATTGGCCCCCATGGAATGGCCGATCACAGAGAGCTTTGCCCCTTCTGCAGCCAGGTTCTTCAGGTAGCCAAGGGCAAGTGCTGTTTCACTTTCAAGGTCTGAACGAACATGCCTTTCCGAGGCAAAAGGATCGGCAGATTGGCCAAAACCTGCAAAATCAATGGTCAAGACCCTGAACCCCCGCTCTGCCAGTGCCTCAGCCATAAGCGGATAAAGGGGAAACATCTGTCCCTGCGGATAGTTGCCGTGCAAAAGAAGGATATTGCCGCGCACCAGGCCCTGGCTCACGTGCTGATAAAGGCGGCCAGAAATAGCCAGTCCATCTGGCCGGTGCAGAACAAGCCCCTGGCCCTGAAACCCGCTTGGCACCGGCACGGCTGCCGCAGCTCTGGGCACTTCCTGCACCCCATAGCGCACTACCGCAGCCCAGTAGGCCAAGGCGGCCAAGGCCCACATGAAAAGGCTTCCTGCCAAAAGTGCTCGATGGATCCTTGATGGCGTCTTGCGGGTCTTGCCTTGAACCAGTCGCGCAAAGGCTTGGAGCATCAGGCAGGAAAAGGGATAGCAGAGCAGGATGGCAACAAAGAAAAAGCCAAGCTGGATATTCTGTACATAAAACGGCAACACATTCAGGGAGAGCCTGATCTGCGGATCATCTCCATGGGCCTGTATCTGGGTGAAGTCGTTTTTTTCATCCTTTGCAAAGTTTACCTGGTGCAAGGGGCTGATGGCCAGGATATTGCTCTGGTCTACATCAAGGGCATATTCGTCCTGAAACAGACACCTGCGGACCGCGACCGTCTTGCTGCGTGTATCAAAATCAAGCCTGATATCCTTAAAATAAACATCGTTTATCTTAAATTTTATCGACTGCCAGAGCGGAGAGGCAAGAAGGGCGGTACGGGCTACCCGGCCTTCGCTGTATCCCTTTCCAGTATTGGTATAGAGAGAAAAAACAGTGTCTGCCTCAACCAGTACCTGGCATTGAATAAAACGCTCATCCCGGTACATTGATGCAAAAAGGGCGAGCAAAAATGCCAGCAGGATTGCCAACACAAGGCCAGTCAAAGGAGTGTGTATACGCATGTTCGTTTCGAGAAGTGGAAGAGTCTGCCTGCTGCCGTCCAGGATGTTTCTTCCCCTCAACCGAGCAGCCAGGAGCTGAAGCTGCCCTGATCAAGGGCATGATCCGCAAATATGGCCGCATTGTACCAGGGGTCGCCGGCATAGAGCTTGGCGCGCCAGCGCTCTTGCAGAAGCCGGCGGTCTTGTTCTGCCGCCTGTATCTGGCTAGGTTCTGGTACGAACGCCTGGTCTATCATGGCCACCGCATGGGGAGTATAAACCAGATGCGGCCTCTGCCCATGCAAACGAAAACAGAGATCCAGGTGGGCAAAGGCCAGGGTCTGAAAGGCTTGATCATAGCCGCCGCATTCAAGAAAGAGCTCTTTTCTGATCAGGCAGAGCTGCTCCGCCACGGCCCAGGCGTACTGGGCGCAGTGGAAGCGGTTGTGATGCACCGAGACATCACGGAGAAAGGTAGCGTAGTAGAAGGGAGAGGGATTGGCGATATCCGGCACAGAGCCGCGGTGCTGATGCCTGCTCTCCGGCTGTTCCAGCCAGCCGCCCACCATGGCAAGAGTCGCATCCTGCCCATATTCCAACAGGGCTGGCAGAGCCCCTTCCTGAAGCGAACTCACCTGGTTGCCAATAAAAAAAAGATATGCGCCGGCCGCATGCAAGGCAGCCTGATTGCGCCTCAGATGGGGCGGCATTGCTTCCATGTTATCTGCATCCGCTGCTCGGTCAAGCCATTCCACCTGGCTCCAGGAAGCCTCCAACTGGTCGCGCCATGGAGTCTTGGCAGCTGCAGGCAGAGCTCCATCCACATGCACTGAAACAAGTCCTTTTTTCGGCAAGTTGCGCCTGGCCCGGTAAAAAAAGCGCAGTTCCGTATTCAGGGCCTCGGCATCCAACCGCTGCCGCCTCAACGCTGCCTGCAAGGCCAGGCGGCCAGCCTCATCGGCATAGTGCTTCTGCTCGTGGTGGATGCTGGAGGAGGTGGCATGCGCCCGCCAATGATATAACACCCGCGGGATGTGCCACACCTTCTTGCTGATCTCTGTGAGTTTCAGTGCCAGGTCATAGTCCTGGGCTCCGTCGCAGGCCGGATCAAGCCCGCCCACTGCCTTAAACAACTCCCGCCGCACCACAAAAAAATGCATGAGATGGTTATGGCTCAGGAGCAATTCCCGGTTCAATGCGCACTTGTACAGGGTATCCAGATGCCTGCTCTCAAGATTGACCAGGCTCTCATCGCTGTAGAACAGATCCGCATCTTCCTGGTTAATGGCCAGGGCCACCTGATAAAGGGCATCCGGAGCCAGTTCATCATCATGGTCGAGAAAGGCGAGGTAGTCGCCCCCAGCCATAACTGCCGCCCTGTTCGTTGCCGTGGCAATGCCACTGTTTATGGGCAGAAAGTCCACCCGGATACGGCTATCCAACTGCGCACAGGATTCCAGCAAGGGCCTGATATGGGCAGCACTGCTGCCATCATCCACCAGGCAGAGCTGCCAGTGCGGATAG
>CAZEIT010000234.1:0-4210 GCA_964512515.1 uncultured Desulfobulbus sp. | reverse complement strand
TCAAACCTCCTGCACATCCACTACAACACGGCCCTTTCCCTTTCCCGCCAGCATGGCGTCCATCTCTGCGGGCACCTGGCCCAAGGGAATAATCCTACTCAATTGCGCCATTTTTGGCAGTTTCCATTCTCCGGCCAACTTCTCCCAAACCCTAAGCCGCTTGTCCATGGGGGTGTCTGCAGAGTAGATGCCAATGAGATGAACCCCTCGCAAGATAAAGGGATACACATTAAGTGGTATTTCATGAGAGGCTGCATTGCCGCAGATGGCGACCACTCCATCAAAGCAGGTGCTTTTTACTGCAGTTGCCAAGATATCACCGCCAACCGTATCCACGACCCCTGCCCAACGCGCCGACAAGAGCAGCCGGTCTTTATTGGCCAGAAAGTGCTGTGGCGATTCAATCCCTGCCGCGCCAAGATTGCGCAGGTAGTCGGCAGCATCATCCTTACTGGTCAGGGCAACCACCCGGTAGCCCAATTGGCTGAGCAGGTGGGTCGCTATGCTGCCCACCCCGCCGGTAGCGCCGCTTACCAAAATTTCACCCTTGATTGGCATTACGCCGTTGTCCTGCAGGGTGAGCACGCTGAGCGCGGCCGTATACCCTGCCGTACCTAACTGCATGCTCTCAAGAAACGTCAAAGTCTTTGGTTTGCGCACCAGCCATTCAGCGGGCACACGGATAAACTGCCCCAGACCGCCAGAGGTGTTCATTCCCAAATCATAGCCGGTGCACAGCACTTCATCACCTTCTTCGAAGGCGGGATCGCTTGAGTAGACAACCACACCTGTGGCATCAATTCCGGGAGTATGCGGGTAGTGCTTGCTGACACCGGTATTGCCACTGCCAGACAGCGCATCCTTATAGTTCAGGGAAGAATACAGTACTCGTACGAGCACCGCCCCTGCCGGTAAATCTTCCACCTGGCGCTCTTCAATTGCCCGGGTGCACGTACCATCTGCATCTTTGCGTGCCACTAAGGCCAGAAATGATTGATCAGCCATGTTCACCTCTATCTCAAACGAGCCTTACCAGCTCTCTGCCTATGCCAGCCTGAGCTGACCGCCTAGCACTGTGTGCACCTGCCCATTTTCCTGACGGAACAGGTAGCGACCCTGCGCATCAATGCCAACAGCGATCCCAGCACCAAGCGTAGTGTCGCGCATCAGGTGCTGGATACGTAACCCAGAAAGATAATCCGCTTCTTGCCATTGGGCAAGGAAGGTCGCGCGGTCTGCAACCAGTTGATCAATCCGGCGGCTTATGCCAGCCACACTCGTCCACAGCAGTGCCGCCATGTTCTGATCCTGACCACTACACTCACGTACAGTGCTGACGACATCACGAAGCTCTGATGGAAAATCGCTGATACGGCTGTTAACGTTTAAACCAACCCCAACGATCACGAATGCCTGAGCATTTGGCTCAATAGGCATGCAGTATTCGGATAAAATGCCAGCTATTTTTTTCTTCGAGCAGTAGAGGTCGTTAGGCCATTTAATCTGCGTCGTAAGACCGCATCTTTCCAAAAGTGCGTCACGGCAGCCTAAACCGGCTGCCAAAGTTACCATGGCCACTTCGTGTTGCTGGAGCGCTGGGCACACAATCAGAGAAAAATACAAACCACCATGGGGCGAAAGAAAAGAACGGTCATATTGCCCCCGGCCTGCACTCTGCTGCCCTGCCTGAATGACTGTCCCTGCCTGTATACCTTGCTGCACGAGTTCTTTTGCCAGCCGGTTGGTAGAGTCAAGCTGGTCGTGATAGATAAGTTGTACCATGATATCTGTGGTATCAATTGTTACCGCCAGCAGCAAATAAAAAAGCAGAGATCATTCAAGATCTCTGCTTCAAAATATACCTGCAAAAATAATTGTTACTTTTCTTCGTTCTGAATACGATCGGGCCGGGCATACATGGTGGTCGAACCAGAAGACCAGAACATCAGCTCACCTTCAGTGACTAGCTGGTTGGCAACCTTTTTGATGTCACGTGGTTTGGCATCTGGGTCGCACTCGTAAAAATCTTTGATGTACAGCTGCGGTTTCGGGGCCTTCTTGGCCTTTTCGATAATGGCCTTTTTCAAATCTTCAGTGCTTAATGCCATGGTAAGCTCCTTGTGAGAATAGGATAAAACAATCCGGCCAGCCCCCCAAGATTGAGAGCTGGCCGGTTAGAACCAAAATTACTTGGTGTATGAGTCGGTATGGGTGGTGTACTTGAACAAGGTGCTCGTACGCCACGTGTTGTAGGCCAAACGATAGTCGTCGATAGACTTCTCGGTAAAGGGAAGACCGGTTTTCTCGAAGAACTTCTCCCAGCCGATCCGCTCTGCCCACTCGCCTACGCGCTCGTACTTGCGGGCATCCTTGGCATATGCTTCAAGTATCTGGCGTACACAGGCCACAGTTTCTGGCCAACGCGGGGTATTGTTCGGCAGGAACGGCACCACCAGCTTGGAAAACTTCGGCGCAGATTTAGCATTGGAAACTTTGCCGCCAACCAGGATAGCAATACCGTCACCCTCAGGGTCAGCAAGCGGCATGGCCGGGCACATGGTGTAGCAGTTACCGCAGAACATACAACGCTCTGCATTAACCTTAACGGTCTTCACTTCCTCGCCCTTCACTTCGGCCTTGGCCGGTTTAACCGCACCCAACGGACAGGAGGCGATGGCCAGCGGCAGCTCGCATACGCCCGTAATGCGCTCGTGGTCGATCATCGGCGGCTTGCGGTGAATACCCAGGATAGCAATATCCGAGGCATGTACAGCTCCGCACATATTCAGACAGCAAGCCAGGGCAATACGCACCTGAGCCGGCAAGGACATGCTGCCAAAGTACTCGAACAGATCATCCATTACCGCCTTAACCGGGCCAGAAGCATCGGTCGCCGGGGTGTGGCAGTGTACCCAGCCCTGGGTATGAACAATGTTGGTCACACAAGCACCGGTGCCGCCGATCGGGAACTTGTTGCCGTAGCCCTTGATGGTCTCCTTCAGAGGAGCAATCTTATCCTCGGCATCCACCATGAATTCAATGTTGTTACGGGTAGTGAAACGCACATAACCGTCACAGTGCTTGTCAGCGATATCACAGATATCACGTACATAGTTGACTGTTACCAGACGGGGTGAACCGCAGCGGACAGTAAAGACCTTGGCGCCGCTTTCTGCCACATGCACCAGCACACCCGGCTCCAGGATTTCATGATACAGCCATTTGCCCTTATTTTCCTTGATTACCGGCGGGAGGAAATCACCAAAGTAGTGCGGCCCCAAGTCGGTAATACGGCCTTCCATTGGATTTTTCGGATCGTAGCCCATGCTTTATCTCCTTAGCTTAAGATATCAATAAATGGAGTATTTTTTTGGTAATCATCAGGCCGCGTGACGCCTGCGGAACTCGACGATATCGCGCTCCCAGCCACCGGGCACTTCGTCTTCCCTCCAGAAAACATACGGATTGGAGCGCGGCTCCTGAACATGCTGCGGGATGGGCTCAATCTCCATAACGCTCAGGAAGGTCGGCAGGCCAACGCGCTGCATGGTCTCACCAACGCGCTCGCGGTTCTTGCCCACTTCCATCCACCAGTCCCATACTTTCTCGATCACATCAATCAGATCCTGGAAGTCATTCTCCTTGCTTACTTCAATAAAGGGAATGATCAGGGTACCGAACTGAGCGCCATCCAGAATCGGAGCCTTGGCACCGATGCAGATGCTGGCGCCCTTCTGCTCACCGGGACGCAGGGCGCGGGGCATTACGTTGATGCAGTGCATGCAGCGGTTGCATTCTGCATCATCAATCTTCAGCTCGTCGCCTTCCATCCACATGCAGCGGGTCGGGCACAGATTGAGAACTTCCTTGCGGATGTCAAACTTACCCCAGTCACGGCCCTTGTGGGCACCACCGTTGGAAGGGTAGGCCGGGTCGTTGGCCACATACTTCTTCACGGCTGCCTGATCTATGCGGATTTTGTCCTTCCAGGTACCGATCACGGCAAAGTCAGAACGGGCAATTGAGGCTACGCAGTCATTCGGGCAGCCAGAAAATTTGAACTTGAACTTGTAAGGGAAAGCAGGGCGATGGATTTCATCCTGATAGTGCATGGTCAGGCTGTGGCAGGCTTCCTGCGCATCATAACAGGACCACTCACAACGGGAATCACCAAGACAACAGGACGGGGTCCGCAGGTTGGAGCCGGAAC
>CAZEIT010000233.1:0-4223 GCA_964512515.1 uncultured Desulfobulbus sp. | reverse complement strand
TGCACTTGGTGACCTACCTGCACCCAAGGTTACCCACAGATTCTGCTGAGGAACCTAATTTTCAAACAGTCGCTGCCGCTAACAAGTACTGGCGTGCATAGCGTGGCTTCGACTCCTGATCAGATTTTTTCACACTGCGAGTGCCGAGGAAAGAGGGACGTTTAGCTACTTTTTTATTGGTAACAGTTACAATCTGACCTGACAGTTACCAGCTTTTTCCTGGCGGCTGCCAGGTCAGGTCAGATTGGATTCAGGTTTTTATCTTGCCAAAGCTTCTTGCCAGCCTCAAGTGTTTCCATGGGTGTTCTGCCGCAACACATTTTCCCCTGATGTGTCCTTGCTGAAACGGGAAAACAGATCAGGTATCCAAGTCGTTATGCAGTTTTCAGGACTTGTACAAAGTCTTGTACAGGGTTTATCTGCTCAAGCCCCTGTAACTTGGTTTTATGAAAGTCCGCGCAAATGCCGTTTGTTTGCGAGGATCAGACCTTAGCGCTGATGTGCCCGATATCATTTGCGACCAGACAGATCTGCCATGCGGGTTTTGGTGGCATGGGTAGCCATAAATAATCTCATAAAGGAAGACACCCTACCTCTTAGCCCCAGCATGCAGTATTTGTGCTGTACAGTTCTCCTTGACCACACTATGCACGACAGTCTATCCTATCAGGTTACAAGTAAGGCTTGTGCACCTTTGCCACATTTCCCCTTTTAAAATCCCAGTACCGGCAGCCATGCAGCTGTTTCTCATTGACGCCATTGGCCCTTTTTTTAAGGGCTACAACCGCAGACGCATCAACTGGTCGAAAATCCCCTTTAGCCACCTCGAACTGACCGGGCCGAAACGCAGGGCCCAGTTTGATCGCATAGCCGAAGATATGCGTCTTTTTTCCCGTCGGGTGCGTGCCATGGGCTACAATGCGGTCAGCCTGGATGATGTCGCCCATCTGGCCGACCATCCCTGGTATGAGGAAGAACACCGCAGCAGTGTGCGGATTTTGCAGGAGGAATTCCGCCGCCTCTTTGCCCTTATCTCCTCTGAAGGACTCGCCATCTACCTGACCATGGATGTGCTCTCCTTCACCCCGGCGCTCAGGCTGCGGCTAGGGCAGGATCATAAAAAAATAGCTGTCTTTGTACGGGAATTGCTAGCAGATTTGTTCCGGGAATTTCCTGAAGTCAGTGGGATTATTATGCGCGTTGGCGAAAGCGACGGCAGGGATGTGAAGGGGCTGTTACACAGTGAGCTCTGCCTGCGCAGACCTGCGCAGCTGAACCATCTGCTCAAGGCAATTTTGCCTCTTTTTGAAGCAGAAAAACGACGCCTTATCCTGCGCAACTGGACTGTGGGCGCATACAGCATCGGTGATTTCATCTGGCGCAGAAAAACCCTTGCCCGGGTGCTGGCTGGTATCGATAGCAAGGCCTTTGTCCTTTCCCTCAAGTACGGCGAGTCGGATTTTTTTCGCTATCTCAATTTGAATGCGCACTTTTTCGATACGCCTGTGCAGAAGATTGTGGAACTACAGGCCCGGCGGGAATACGAAGGCTGCGGCGAATATCCCTCGTTTATTGGTGGAGACTACGCGGCCTATGCACGTGAACTGGCCGGGGCGAAAAACATGCTTGGTATATCGGTGTGGTGCCAAACCGGGGGCTGGCTCCCGTTCCGCAGGCTGGCTTTTTTGGATGAAGACGCCATCTGGACAGAAATAAACGCCTTTGTCTGTGTGCAGCTCTTCCGCGACCGGGTGGATGCTGTCGAGGCGGTGCGGCGTTATGCTAAAGCCCACGGCATACTTGCCCCAGAGGCCCTACTGCAACTGCTTACGCTTTCCGAGCAGGTGGTCAAGGAACTGCTGTATCTGCCGGAATATGCCCGCCAGCAGCTCTTTTTTCGCAGGGTGCGGATTCCACCACTTTTGGCCGTGTACTGGAACACCTTGTTCATCAATCACTCCATCCGCAAGCTGATGCGCTACTTTGTGCACGATCAGCGCCAGAGTATTGCAGATGCCTACAGGGCCCTGGCCAAAATAGACACCATGATTGGCCTTGCGCAGGAGGCGGCCCTGCCGGTGGCGGATATCCGTTTCATGTGGGAGAGTTTTTTTTTGTTTGCTCTGGCGCGGGAGTATTATTTCCTTCCCTATACACAGGAAATGCGCAAGCGCATCAGGCAGGCGAAAAAACGCTACAAACGCCAATATCCTCCGGAAAGCCGCTATCGCTACCGCATCAAAACCAGCTTCAGACCATTCCGGGTGAAGCGCAGGTATCTTGGTTGGCTGAGCAGGGTGGTCTTGCGCAGCAAACCTGGCTATCGGCTGCTTGATCGCCTGGTCTTTCTCCACCTCCTCTCGCTTGGTTATGTGCTGCTGCACCGTGCCCAGCCAAAAATTCTGCCAAAGTTTGCCAGAAAAAATGCCATGGGTCTGGGCACGGTGTTCAAATAAAAAGGCCGGAGCATTCGCTGCCCCGGCCTGTGCGTACATTTTTTGGCTGTTTACCGCAAAGGTGTACGTCTTATGCCAATTCCATATCAAAACCCTATCAGTGTCGGCTTCGAAAAATGCTCTTCGGAGTATCTGTATATACATCTGCGTCGCATTTTTCTTGCCTCTTTGATAGCATCTTTGATCTGGAGATAAAATTACTGTTTTTCTTGCGCGGGCGCAGCTTCCGCCTTGGCATTATCAGGGTTGGCTTCCTCTTTGAGTATATCGAGCAGTTCGACATCAAAGATCAGAAGAGAGCCAGGCTCGATCACCGGAGGCGCGCCCCGGTCGCCATAGGCGAGATCCGGCGGCAGGTAGAGTTCAAAGGCGGAGCCCACTGGCATCAGTAGCAGGGCTTCCTGCCAGCCAGGAATTACCTGATTGACCTTAAGTTCGGCTGGTTCATTGCGCTTGAAGGAGCTGTCAAATTCCTCACCGGCAATGGTGCGGCCCTTGTAGTGGACCCGAACCATGTCTTCTGCGGTGGGCTTGGCCCCCTTGCCTTCCTTGACCACCTTGTACTGCAGCCCGGAGGCCGTGGTTTTTACGCTATTCTTCCCCTTGTTGGCCGCCAGAAACTCATCGGCAGCCTTACGGTTCTTCTGGATCATAGCCACGGTTTTCTGCACCTGCTTATCGTGCTGGCGCTTGCTGAATGCCTGCTGAATCTCCTGGGATTCAGCATCGGTCAGCAGCACCTTTTCACCGTCATAGCCGTCCTTGATGCCATCTTGCACCAGATTCAGATCAAATTTCTCCTCAAGTTCCTTGAAGTATTTGCCCAGGGAAAGGCCCATGGCATAACTGAATTTTTGCTCTTCTGTCTGCAGATCCGCCTTTTCTGCGGCAAAGACCGTGCCGGCAGCCAGAAAAACACTGACAACAACTGCTGCGTACCGTTTCATGTGTTGTAGCTCCTGCTCGTCGTTACTTACGAAAAACCGGTTTTTTCATACGGTAAAGCTGGCCGCACAAATAGCACCGGTAACCTGTATTCCCTTGCGGAATAAGTCCATTGCACCCCTACCCGTTTTCTACACCCGGTCAGGAGACGCGTAAACAGAAACCTTTAAGCATTGCCTGGCTTTTGTCTGTAAGTTTTTGCAGCCATACGCACCAGGTTAGAAGGAGCGCTTGTCAATTACCCGTTTGGCCTTGCCTTCGGAGCGCTCCAGGGTTTTTTCCTCCACCAGCTTCACCTCAATGCCCACCCCGATTTCAGAGCTCAAACGCCGCTTGATCTGATCGACAATCTCCCGCTGTTTTTTCATCTGATCGGAAAAGAGCGATTCCGTCACTTCCACCAGCACGGTTACCCGATCAGCATGGTGTTCCCGTTCGACCACGATTTGGTAGTGCGGCTCAGTGCCTTCCACATCAAAAAGCACCTTTTCGATCTGCATGGGGAAGATATTGACCCCCTTGATGATGAGCATGTCATCGGTGCGGCCCATCACCCGCTCCATGCGTCGGAAGCTGCGGCCGCAGGGGCAGGGCCCAGGCAGGATGCGGGTCAGGTCCCTGGAACGGTAGCGGATCATGGGAAAGGCCTCCCTGGTAAGGGTGGTGATAACCAGCTCGCCCACCTCGCCTTCTGGCACCGGCTCCAGGGTGACAGGATCCAGCACTTCCACTAAGAAATGGTCTTCATTGATGTGCAGGCCGTTGCACTCCTGACATTCACCTGAAATACCCGGGCCAATCACCTCGGAAAGACCATAGTTG
>CAZEIT010000232.1:0-4258 GCA_964512515.1 uncultured Desulfobulbus sp. | reverse complement strand
GAAGAAAGCCTTTTCAGATAGGCAACAGCGGCATGGCTTTCGTACCGGATGGTCTGTTTGCCGCTGCGCAGACACAGTTGCACAAAGCTGTACACCTGCATTTCCACCCCGTTTTCTTCGCTGAGATAGGCATAGGCCGCAAGGTCGGCAGCCATGGGATGCACTTGCTGTAGATACTGCAAGAGGCGCTCTGCCTGGTTGGCATCGCTCTTTAGGGTAATAACGGTATCAAACAAGGCGGGCGTATAGTGATGGGCCGGAGTAATAGCATGCACCTGTCTGCCGTCTTTCACGGCTTTGGCAACCGCGTGGAGCATACCCTCAAAGGAGCCATCATAGAGGTAGACAAAACGCTCCATGTCAAAAAAGCCTGAGCTGCCGGTACTTAGGCACAAGATGGTTGATGGCCGGTTTTTCCATGCGGCACATGGCAGTCAGTACATCCTGATGCGACGGCATGACTGTCACCAGCTTTTTGCCGTTGAGGGACAAAAAATAGCGGGCCCGCTTCATCACCAGGCCCAGCTTTTTCAAATCCTGCTCCCGAATCGCTGCCACCCTTCTGGTGGCGATAATCCGCTGGGCTGAGATCACGCCAAGACCAGGTACCCGGAGCAGCTCTTCATAACTGGCCCGGTTGAGATCAAGGGGAAACAAATCAAAATGACGCAAGGCCCAGGCGGCCTTGGGGTCAAGACGTTCATCCAGGTTCGGCTCCTGCGGTGGCAAGATCTCTTCAGCCTGGAACTGGTAGAAGCGCATGAGCCAGTCAGCCTGATAGAGCCGATGTTCGCGCACCAGCGGCGGCGCAGTGGTCAGTATGGGCAGATTAGGCGCGCTGTTTACCGCTATATAGGCAGAATAGTAGACCCGGCGTAACTGCATCCTGGCATAGAGACTTTGCGACAGGGTGAGAATGTGCAAGTCGCTCTCAGCGCTTGCGCCAATGATCATCTGGGTGGATTGCCCTGCCGGACAAAATTTTGGCGTGCGGCGGAATTTTTTGCGCTCTGTAGCATAGTTGCTCACCGCCTCCCCTATCTGCCGCATGGGCGTCAGGATGCCCTGCCGTGATTTCTGCGGTGCGAGTTCCCTAAGCGAGGCTGCCGAGGGCAGCTCAATGTTCACGCTCAGACGGTCGGCCAGCATGCCCGCCCTGCTCACCAGCTCCGGTGGAGCGCCAGGAATGACTTTCAGATGAATATAGCCGTTAAAGGAATACCTGGTGCGGAGCAGATGGCAGACATCCACCATGTCGCTCATGGTCTGTTCCGGGCTGGCATAGACCGCGGAGCTGAGGAAAAGCCCTTCGATGTAGTTGCGGCGGTAAAAGTTGATGGTGAGATCAGCCACCTCATCCGGGGTAAAAGTGGCCCTGGCACAGTGATTGGAACGGCGGCTCATGCAATAGATGCAGTCAAAGCGGCAGTCGTTGCTGAGCAGAATTTTAAGCAGCGAGATGCAGCGGCCATCTGTTGACCAGCTATGGCAGATCCCCGAGGCAGCAGCATTGCCCAGTGCACCAGGTTTGGCCTTGCGGTTGCTGCCGCTGGAGGCGCAGGAGGCGTCAAACTTGGCGGCATCCGCCAGGATGGTCAGTTTATCGAGCGTGTTCATACACCATATGCCTTTCAGTCCGTGTTCGTGTGCCATACGATAATCTAAGCATCCATTCCGCTCAAAATCAATAGAACTCCAAGGAGATTATAACCGAATTTGTCGTACCACATCAATGTGTGAGTCGCTGCAATTCTCTTAAAAACAATCCGCAATTGTAAGGTCCGCAAAAAAGATCTGACAGCTTTGCAGCCACCAGATCTTTTGTTCCAACTGATCCATAATTTAAGAAGTGATAGGCCGATTCACCGTGGCTGCTGGTATCCAGACCCCGGCGCTCTTCCTCAACCGTCGCCCTAAGGCCGATGCTGAGATCAAGCAGTTTGAAGATGATTACTAAGACCAGGCCAGACCAGGTCATGACAATGACATACTCCATACTTCACCTCTTTCAGCAATAGGGAATGAGTACTCGGGCAAGAACGGTTTTGCGCTGCACCTGTCTCTTGCTGAATCATGTTGAGCATAAATTAAATATTCAATGATTACAGTACAATACAATTTAAAACCATCCAGCAGAACCAAACAGAATATGCCATTGTTGTAAAATTATATTGTTAAGATGTAACGATTTTGCTCTAAAAACAGAGCGCAAATTATGCAAAAAACTTGACATCTATTTTGCTTAAGAGAATTCTTGGGCCCAACAGTCGGTGTTCAGACAGATTCAGCCAAATCTAGCTAAAGGCAAAAAATTCAGGAGGATAGCGCTATGGCCAAAAAGAACATATTGATGCTGGTTGGGGATTTCGGGGAAGATTACGAGATTATGATGCCCTTTCAGGCACTGTTGATGGTGGGTCACAACGTGCACGCAGTATGCCCGGACAAGAAAGCAGGCGACTTTGTTCGCACCGCCATCCACGACTTTGAAGGCGATCAGACCTACAGCGAGAAGCCGGGCCACAACTTTGTTTTGAACGCTACCTTTGCCGAGATCAAGGTCGAAGACTACGACGCCTTGGTCATCCCTGGAGGCCGCGCGCCCGAATACCTGCGCCTGGATGAGCGGGTGCTGCAGATGGTGCGTCACTTTGCAGGCAGCAACAAGCCCATTGCCGCCATCTGCCATGGCCCGCAGATTTTGAGCGCAGCCGGTGTGCTGCAAGGAAAAACCTGCGCCTGCTACCCGGCAGTGCGGCCCGAGGTAACAGCCAGCGGCGGCACTTATGCCGATATTGCCGTAGATAAGGCCCAGGTGGATGGCAATCTGGTCAGCGCGCCAGCCTGGCCCGCCCACCCGGAGTGGTTGGCAAAGTTTCTGCAAGTTTTAGGAACACGCATTGAACCGTAAGCTGCAAGCTGGCGCCAAGCTTCTTCGGCACATTCAATCTTGTTGTAGCGCTTGTCCTGCAACAGTCATCAGGAGAACAATCATGAAAAAAATCACAATGTTACTCTTCACCCTGGCCTTGTGCCTTGGTCTGCAGGCGCAGACTGCAAGTGCCAAGACCAAGTGGGTGGCCAACTCGGTGTGGCCGCCGCAGAATCATCAGACCATTGCCCTGCAGAAGTATGCGGAAATGGTCAAGGAGGCCACGAATGGCGAGGTGGAACTTGTAGTGACAGGCGGCGGCGTGCTGGGCTACAAAGGGCCGGAGCTGTTAAAGGTGGTGCGCGACGGTCTGGTGCCGGTATCCGACATGCTGGTGAGCGGCATTGCCGGCGAGGAAAAGATCTTCCAGATTTCGACCCTGCCCTTTTTGACCCAGGATTTCAAGGAACTGCAGCTTCTGTACGATGTGGCCCGGCCCTCGTTTGACAAGGTTGCTGAAAAGTGGGGTCAGAAGATCCTCTACATCTCCCCTTGGCCAGGCGCTGGTTTGTGGAGCACCCGCGAGGTGCGCTCCGTTGCCGACATGAAAGGACTTAAAGCCCGTACTTACGATAAAAACGGAGCTCTGGTCATGGAGGCCACCGGCGGCACACCCTATGCCCTGGCCTTCAGTGAAGTGTATTCCGCCCTGGCCACCGGCATGATCGACTCGGTGCTGACCTCATCTCCCACGGCAGTGGATGCCAAATTCTGGGAAGTGATGAAGTACTACATCCCCTTTAATGTCACCATTGCCACCGACATGGTGAACGTGAACCTCAAGGCATTTAACAAGCTGGACAAGAAAAACCAGGATGCCCTGATCCAGGCCGGTCGCGAGTTGGAGGCCCAGCTCTGGCAGCAGGTGCAGGCCCTGGATGATGAAAAGGTTGGCATCTGCCTGCAGAACGGTATGCAGAAGGTTGATCCTTCTCCTGAATTTATGAAGGAGCTGACCGTCATTACCGAGCATATCCGCGCCGAATGGCTGAAGCAGGCATCGCCTGAAGCCAAGGCCATCTACGAAGAATATATGCAACGAGTTGCCCGCTGATTGCCGCTTTGACGACTGCTCGCCGCTGCTCTCCAGCTCGAAGACAGCGGCATTTTTACCGAAAGGAATGTCATGAAATTGCTTATTCGCAGCATAGACCGGATAGCGGCGCTGATTGGCGCTTTGGCCGGCATTATGCTCTGCGTGGCTCTAGTGATGATCTGCGCTGAGATTGTCTTGCGCAGCGTCTTTGACCGCACCCTCTACATTACCGACGAGTATATGGGTTATCTGATGTGCGGGCTTACCTTCTGCGCCCTGGCCTACACCCT
>CAZEIT010000231.1:0-4279 GCA_964512515.1 uncultured Desulfobulbus sp. | reverse complement strand
GCAACGGATTCAACACCACAACAACAAACCCCCCGCCCAGGGCTGCCCGCCTCTGGCACCTTTCGTGGTGCAGGCTACGAGTTCGCTGGCAGCTCTGCTGATGCCGCCCGGTTCTTCCAGCCTGTAGGGCCTACGGCTGGCTCACTTCGCGGCCCACAGGCTGGTGGCCAGCATGCAGCGTTCATGGCACAGAAGGCTGCCGAGGCACCACAGATGCTGGGGCCTGAATCTGGCATTGGCTGGAAAACCAGACGGGCCATGTACGAATCCCAGATGCAGGACAAGATGGGCCAGGATCGGAACATGAGCGGGCTGACACAAGAGGGCATGCAGCAGCGCGGAGCATTGGCCCGGCAGCGGTACGGCGATGAGGCTGCCATGCGACGTCAGCAGGCAGCCAGTGCCGATGCCACGGCCATGAAGAACCTGGAGCGTGGCTGGGCGCAGGATGATGTGTACAAGGCCCGTGACTGGGCGCTTGAGGATGCAGCAGCCAATCGACAGTTCCAGATTTACAGCAAGACGGGCAATCCAGATGCGGCTGCCTCCATGGGCAGCGGCCCGTGGCCAACTGACTACAGCAAGGCCCAGGCCTTTCGACCACCAAGGGCGGGGCGGCGCTTTCAGACGGTCAAATATCTGGATAAGAACGGCGATCCTCAGGAGCGCACCGTCGATGAATATGGCAATCCGCTTCCCGAGGAACTGCTAGAGCGCTTGTTGGCTTAGGGTTTTGGCGCTTTTCTCAAAAGAAAACCCGCCGTGGCATGGAGCTGCAGCGGGTTTTCTTTTGCCGGGTGGCTATTCGGTGGCTGGGCGAGTTTGTTCACAATCGTCGCCCTGGGCTTCTCCCCGGATTGTAAGCGTGTGAGAATCCTTGTCGTCCTCCCGGATCGGCCTGAAGAACCGCAGGAACCCTCCTGCACCGTCGATGGTTATCATTAAAGAGCCATTGGCCGTGACTGTTTGAGTGCCTTTAAGGATCATAATGACATCCTCCTGTTGAATTGCTGATTCACCAGCCATACCACACCACCAGCAACGCTGTCAACATATTGATTTTACGTGCTATTTATCGTCAGGCCACGTACAATATACCAAGTGATGTAGTCTGCTTGCGTACAGGGCTGGCTGCTGTATTGGATGTACTCGTCACCTGCCGGGTGGATGGCCCGACTGTTCGCTCTTATAAGATAGCTGGCGCTGCTTGGTCGCGGCTGGTCGTCAGCCTGACCTGCCCTGGCTGGTGGCGCGGCTGCCGGTGGGGCCCCCCTGGAGCTACCTTGGGGTGGGTGGGGTGGTGGCCCCCCGCCCGGCCCCTCCCCACATATAGATAGCGCGTGCACGCTCTTCGGGAGCCCCCAAGGGGATCTGTCTTTGGGGGCCGATCCTCCAGGCCGGGTGGTGGATCCGGTTTACAATCTCACACGAGGCCCCCCGGCAGCTTGCCTGAATTTTACAAAATTGTTAACTTTGTCTCAAAAACTATGGAGGCTCAGGGAGATATGAAGCCAAGAAAAAAGATGGGACGGCCATCAGTTTTGACGGCAAACCGCATGCTGCAACTGGAGCAGGCTGTCTCTTGGGGATGGAGCATCAAAAACGCATGTGCTTTCGCCAATATAAGTGAAAGGGCCTTTTACGCGACGCAACAACGTGATCCAGAATTTAAGCAGAAAATCGCCATGTTACGAGACATGCCAGGGCTGGCTGCCCTGAGGAACGTCACAGAGGCTGTTTTGGCGGGCGATTTGGCGGCGTCCTTGTGGTATCTGGAGCGGCGAGTACCAGGGTTCGCACTGCGAACGAAAGCGGCTGTAACGGCGTCTGGGGAGCCCCTGAGCGATGCCGAGATCAGGAGACGGCTGGAACAGCTTGTTGGCCGGGCAAGGGCCGTTGCCCTGGCGGAATAGAGAAAGGGCGCAGCACGAGCCACGCCCTGGGGCGGCTTACCGCACCCCGTCAGGGTTCTGCTTGAGATTGTTTACAACGGGTTTGCTCGCTGCCGGTGGTGCTCGTCACGGCCGCCTGTCCAACCGAAAAAGTTTTTGTAATGCAAAGCAGGGGTAAGATCGTGCCCAACCAGCCAACTCTTCACGGGGCAGCAGTAATTACCCGCCCGCACCAGGCCGGTATCGGTGTTGAATACCGGCGCGTCGGGCAGCAGCCCTGCCAAGGTGACTGGTATGGGTGGGCTGTTATCAAAAGTGGTGCCCCAGCTGACGACCTCGACAGCGGCCACCTCCATGCTGGTGCGGTCGACGATGAGGGCGTAAAGGCTTGGATTGTGATTCGCGGTGATTTCCATGTTAGGTCTCCTTGCTAGCGGTGGCTGGCGGTTTGGTTGTGGTGCCGGGCGGCCGCCCGGCCTTTCAAGTTTACAACGTCTATTTGATTCCAAAACAGGGGCGAGGCCCCTGTGTGTTTTGTACACCGAACTTGGGGACAGAACCGAGAACCCACCCTAAAGGGTGGGTTTTCTCGGTTCTCGGTTCCCGGCTGAACTGAACTCTTCGGTTCCGCCCGGTAACGCCCAGTGCGCCTCAGTTCACGTCGGTTCTAGCTTTTGGTTCTGGCGGGTTCAGGTCACCCATTTTTCGTATCCAGAACCGAGCACCTCGGTTCCAGATGAAATGGCTACGTTCAAGCCACGCAACTCCCCGTTTGAACGAACTTTCTTTGACATATACCCCCTCTTCAGCACAGGTTTCGTGCCACTGCTCGAAATCCACACCAGTATCATCGGTTGTCAACTCTTCGAGCAGTTCCAATGCCCGCTGTCTGGTCGCCGACAAAACCGGTTGAACTGTAATTGGCCCCGCTGGTTCCAGGACAAGACTTTCAATCGGGCCGTCATCATCGCAGGAAATGACCATGTTTTTCGCCCTGAAGACTAGAGGGTGTTCCGGTTCGGGTGCGTCTTTCATTTTCCGGCAGGAGACTTCCACCACGCTGTCTTTGCGGGTTAAAAGGAACTCGCCGTCCGTGGCCCCGAACAAGCTGCTTGATCCACGGGCACGGCTCTGGTCAGACCAACCGCTATGGTGCAACACGACCACAGCGGTTTTCGGCGAAACAGAATCCAACAGGTTGTTCACAAAAGCGCCCATCCCTTGTGCCGAATTTTCATCGTGGCCGCCAAAGTTCCGGCCCAGGGTGTCAACCACTAGTAGGCGGATTGGCTCACCTTCCGCTTCCTCAATTACAGCCAAGCTCGTTGCCAGCTTTTCTGCATCGGCCTGATCTGGAATGGCCAGGGCACTGCTGGAAATATACAGAGGCAAAGGTTCGTCAAGGCGCAAATCCATATTGAGCTTTGCCGCTTGCAGCCGAGTACCAAAACCGTGGTGGCCCTCGCCAATTAGGAAGCAGACCGGCCCAGGCTTGACCGTCCTGCCAAACCAGGGCAGGCCAGAGGCGACAGAGACGCCAAGGCTTATTGCGAAAAACGTTTTGAATGACCGTGGTGCCGCGACGATTGTGTTGAAAGTCCCAGCCTGGATCAGCCCGTCGATCAACCACTCAGGCCGGGCTGGGCCATTTGCCAGCAGTTCTTTTTCGGATACGAACCGGAACCCAGCCGACCGTTTGCGCTTGAGCCTGCTGGCTTCGGCCCCGGCATAGTCCGAAAAATCATCCACAGCGTCCGGGTGGCCAAAGCCTTCCCGCGCCAGTTCAGCCGTGGCCTGGCGCATATCGCTCTCACAGAACAAGGCCGCATAGGCATAATTGATCAGAAAATCGCCAGGTTCCAGCCCATCGACCGAGGAGCTGAACAAATGAAATCGCGCTTCGCCACTGACCGGGTCAGTGTACAGGCTGGTGCTGACGCCATCGCTTTTGCCTGGCCGCGTCAGCCACTGCGCTTCGATCTGGTAAGTTTGTCCGTCGACAGTGCGGCTGATCTGACCGGTTCCTGCAGGCGTCCAGCCTTCGTCGAGTAGGCGGTCAGTGAAATATTCAAGACCACGTTGGTTGAAGTCGTCGCCAGGTCGCCCGCTTGATGGGGCAGGCAATTTTCGTGGCTCGGGGCTTGGTGCGAGTTTGTTCACAGGTTCCTGCTGGCTGCTGGCCGGTCTTGGTTTGACGAGTTGCCAGCCAGATTCAGCAGCGGATTTCTCGAACAAATCCATCAGCATGGTCACATCATCCAGGCCCACCACCGGCAGAGCTTCTGGGCATAGGGCCTCGTAATCCAAACCAGTGAAAGGCTTTTTCGTGTCCGGGTGGATGCCTGCCAAGACGCACTGCTGCCCTTGTGTCAGGACTTCAATCCGGC
>CAZEIT010000230.1:0-4288 GCA_964512515.1 uncultured Desulfobulbus sp. | reverse complement strand
CTTGAAGAGATGCCCCTTGCGGCGGCAGAGACAGCGGCCTGCGTCGTCGGCAGGATACGCAGGCTCGATGAGCTTGACCTGGCCCAGCATCAGTTCGGCGATATACGCGATTTCCTTGAGCGGGCAATCATCCATTCCGACAAAGACATCCGGCCTGCCACGGAAGAGCAGATCAATGCCATCAAGTTTCTGGTGGAGGCCTGCGCCCAGTTCAGATACTCGCGGGACAGGAACATCTACGATCTGTTGCAGGAAGAATACGAGATCAGCATCGAATCCATTGTTAATGCGACCAGGGGCGAGGCAAAGCGAATCGCGGCCCTTGCCTACAACCTGCTGCATCAGCACCTGATGCAAACCATGACCATCAATGAAATCAAACGCCGCGCCCAGGAGGCAGACGGCAAGCTGATTGAGCCGGAAGATAAGCCACCACAGGTGGATGACGGGCCTGGTGAGGGTGAGGAACAGCCGTGAGCGCCGGAGAGGAAAAGACCGCCGCGCCGAAAACCGAGCAGGAGCCAATGGCGTTTTTGTCCGACGGTATCGGACTGAGCTATGCGGAAATCGCAGATGAGCTTGCCAGGAAAAGCAAGGCCATCGTGGCCCAGGACGATCCAATCATGATGATGGTGCCCCTGTGCAATGCCTTCCTTGCGGAGGAAAGCAAGCTGCTGGAGCGCCATAAAAAAGCTTTGGCGCAAGTCATGGCTGTCAAGACCGACACCTTTGTCCAGTCTGTGCAGAAAACTGTGGAAGAGCTAGGCCAAACCCTGACCTCTGCCACTGTGCAGTCATTGCAAACAGCTTTCACAGAACACCGCGAAGCCATGAAGATCCACGAAACAGCCCTGCAGCAGCACAGGTCAAATATTTTCTGGCTGTCGGCCATAGCTGTAGTCAGTGGCTTGATCAATGTAGCGGTTTTTGTCGGGATCTTCCTTCTAAGGGGTTGAGGCTATGAAGCACCTGAGCGACGCAGCGGAAGAGCGGGCAATCACCAACACCACTGGCTTGTACCGCGAGGCTTGCGGCAGGAGCTTTTTCTACCTGACCTGTCCTTGGTGCGGTGCCCGTACCCGCTGCTACATCTGGTCTTTTTCTGGAGTCGGCAAGCGTTGCCCCGGCTGTGGTGCCCTGCACGGCTCCACCGGCATGTCCAAGAAAAGAATCAAGACAACGACTGAGGCCGACCATGGCGCTTGAGATCATCACCAAACCCTGCCGTCAGCGCAGACAGCGTGTAGCCATGAACTGCCCATGGTGCGGCAGACTGCTTCGGGTTGAAATGAAATCCGCCACCCCCTGCCCTTGCGGGGCATTACACAGGTGGAATGGTGCCACCCTGTTCCACGTGCCCAGGGTGAAATAATGACCATGCACGCTGATGCACGCCTGTTGGCGAACCTTGAGCATAACCTTGGGCCAGTGGTCATGGACGGGCTCAATGATCCCGAAGTAGTTGAAATCATCCTCAATTCCGATGGCACCATCTGGATTGAGCGGCTGGGCCAGAACATGGAAGTAGCAGGCCGCATGGATGCGGCCCAGGGCCGCCTGGTGATCTCGCTTGTCGCGAGTGCCCTTGAAACCATAGTGACCGTTGCCAGGCCGATTGTAGAGGGCGAGCTGCCCCTGGATGGCAGCCGCTTTGAAGGGGCGCTACCGCCGATCTGCCCAGCGCCCACCTTTGCCATCAGGAAGAAAGCCAGCAAGGTCTTTCCTTTGGAGAGCTATGCGGAAAACGGCATCATGCCCGCGCACTTGCTTGACGTCTTTTACAGCGCCCTGCAGGCAAGGGAAAACATACTGGTGGTGGGTGGCACAGGCTCAGGCAAGACCACCTTTGTCAACGCTCTGATTCGTGCGCTTTCCGAGGTCTGCCCCGATGACCGGCTTGTGATCCTGGAGGACACCATGGAACTGCAATCGTTGTCAGCCAATACGCAGTTTTACCGCACCTCTGATGACGTGGACATGACCAGACTCCTGCGCATGACCATGCGCATGCGGCCGGATCGCATCCTGATCGGCGAGGTGCGCGACGGCGCAGCCCTGGCCCTCCTGAAAGCGTGGAATACCGGCCACCCAGGCGGCATTGCAACCGTCCATGCCAACAGTGCAGAGGAAGGGTTGTACCGCCTTGAAGAATTGATCGCAGAGGCAACAGCAGCACCCAAGCATCGCCTGATAGGCCATGCCGTGGATTTGATTGTCTATATCGAAAGAGCGCAAGGCACAGGCCGCCGCATCCCGGAGGTACTGCGCATCAATGGATATAACCCCATTGAGCAGAGCTATACCACCCAACCAATCTACACCATGGAGGAAGTAATTGTATGAATGCAAAGACAGGGCAGCATCTTGTGTGGTTGAGCCTGGCTGTACTTATCCTGGCAGCACTGCTGCCGGAACAGGCCATGGCATCTGGAGGCCTCGACGAGTTCGCAGGCCCATTCGAGAAAGTGGTCAACACTATCACGGGTAAGTGGGGTCAGCTTATCTCCGTTGCAGGCATGGCTGTCTGCGGCGTGGTGTTCATCTTCAACAGGCAGGACATGGGCGAAGGCTTCAAAATGCTCCTCCAAGTGGTGTTCGGCATCTGCTTCATCGCTTTCGCCTCGACCATTGTCACGGCCATGTTTTCCTTTTCCGGCGCAGTGATCTGAGATGGACGAGCCCAGAGCAATCCCGATCCGGCAAAGCCTGCACCGCCCAGAACTGGTCATGGGCGGTGAACGGGAACCCGTCATGTGTGCAGCGCTTATGGCCATCATCACTGGCATTGTCGGTGCAGTCCAAGCCGCCTTTATCACTGTTTTTATTGCTTTGGCGTTCTACTTCTGCACCGTGTTCCTGTTCCGCCGCATGGCCAAGTCTGACCCGATCATGACAAGGGTTTGGCGGCGGCACATATCGTATCGCGGTTTTTACCGCGCTCGCAGCCCGTACTGGGCCAAGGATGGATACCGCAGATGATTAAGCTTGCGGATTACAGGCCACGCGCCCAAGGCATGCCTGATCTCTTGCCCTGGGCCGCGCTTGTCGCGCCAGGGGTGGTCTTGAATAAAGACGGCAGTCTTCTGGCCGCGTGGAAGGTGCGCGGTCAGGATACGGCCAGCTCGACCTTTGAGGAGATGGATTGGATCAGCGGCAAAGCCAATGATGCCCTGCGGCAATTGGGGAACGGCTGGATGCTGCATATGCAGGCCATCCGCGAGTACAGCCGGGCCTATCCGCCAGAAGAGTCAAGCCGCTTTCCCGACCCGGTCACACAGATGATTGACGATGAGCGCCGCGCCTATTTTGGCGCTGACTGGTGCTATGCCACCACGACCGTGCTTTCTCTGACTTTCAAGCCCAACCTGCAGGCAGCTCGCATTGCCCGGCAGGCCCAAAACAATCTGGAAACTGATCTGTTTGGCGAAACGCTGGAATATTTCCAGATCATGTTGCACCAGATCGAGGACACCCTGGCAACGGTATTGAGGATGGAGCGCCTGCAGGAGCGAGAGGCAACCAGCCTGGGCATCCGTTTTGAGGTCTCTGATCTGCTGAGCCATTTGCAGCAGTGCCTGACCGGAGAAAACCAGCCCATCCGGGTACCGCCTATACCAATGTATCTGGATGCTGTTTTAGGCTCAGGCGATCTGATGCTTGACGGCACTACGCCTGTACTGGACGGCAAATATATCAGCGTAGTGTCCCTTGGCGGCTTTCCTTTGGAGTCATGGCCTGCCATGCTCTCCCGGCTGGACAGCCTTTCTCTGCCGTACCGCTTCTCGATCCGCTACCTGTTTCTTGACCAGTGGGACGCGGTTAAAGAGATCAACAAGTACCGCAAGGGCTGGCAGCAGAGCATGACACGCGTCATCGACCAGCTCACCAGCAAAAAGAATCCGCGCATCAACCGGGATGCCCAAAACATGCACGAAGATGCAGAGCAAGCGGAAATGGAAGTTCGCTCCGGCGCAGTGGGTGCAGGTTTTCTCACTGCAGGCATTGTGCTTATGGATGAGGACAAACGCGCTCTGGCTGAAATGTCGCGTGAGGTGCGGCGCTTGTTTATGGCTTTGGGGTTTTCGGGACGCATCGAGACGATCAATACCCTGGAGGCATGGCTTGGTTCGCATCCCGGCAACTCCTATGCCGATGTGCGCAGGCCGCTGGTCAACACGCTGAACCTGGCGGATTTTCTGCCCTTGTCAAGCGCATGGACAGGGCACCCATACAATCCCTGCCCTTTCTATCCAGAACAGTCCCGCAGCCTGGCCGTGCTGACCACTGA
>CAZEIT010000229.1:0-4314 GCA_964512515.1 uncultured Desulfobulbus sp. | reverse complement strand
CGTCCGATTTTTTCCTCTTCGCGATGTACCGGCTGGTTCTTTGGCGCTTCCTGCGCCTGATTGTCGACCCGTTTAGCCTCTTCCAGCTGACGCTCGCGGGCTATGCGCTGCTCTTCCTCCATCCTGGCCAGCTCATCCTCCTGCAAGAGCTGGATGCGCATAAGATTACCCGCAGTGTGCTGGTTGATGGCCTGAATCAGCCCGGCAAAAAGGTTGTAGCCCTCACGTTTGTACTCCTGCAACGGGTTTTTCTGTCCATAGCCGCGCAGACCGATGCCTTCCTTGAGATGGTCCATCTGCAGCAGATGGTCTTTCCACAGGGTATCCACCATCTGCAAAAGCACCATGCGCTCCAGATGCCGCATCTGTTCCACCCCGTTCGCTTCCTCACGTGCCGCATAGGCCGTATCCACGGCTGCCTGCAACTTCTCCTGCAGGATTTTTTTATCCAGATTCTCTTTGTCAGCCTCGCTAAGATCCAGCTTCAGATTGAACTGGTGGGCCATGCGCTCTTCCAGGGCTGGCCAATCCCACTCATCGGAATGTCCACCTGCGGCCGAGAACTCGGTTGCAATACTTTCCACCAATTCCCGCATGATATCAAGGACAAGTTCGTGCACATCCGCGCCTTCGAGGATGGCCCGTCTCTGGCTGTAGATCACCTCGCGCTGCTTGTTCATGACATCGTCATACTCAAGCAGGTGCTTGCGGATATCGAAGTTATGGCCCTCAACCTTACGCTGTGCGTTTTCAATAGCCTTGGTTACCATGGAGTGCTCAATGGGCTCATCCTCTTCCATGCCCAGCTTGTCCATGACAAAACTCAGGCGGTTGGAACCAAAGATGCGCAGCAGATCATCTTCCAGGGACAGGAAGAAACGGGAACTGCCCGGATCGCCCTGGCGTCCGGAGCGACCGCGCAACTGGTTGTCAATGCGGCGGCTCTCGTGGCGGCTGGTGCCCAAAATATGCAGACCGCCCAGTTCACGCACACCCTCGCCCAGTTTGATATCTGTACCTCGGCCAGCCATATTGGTGGCAATGGCCACCCGGCCGCGCTGGCCGGCGCCGGCGACAATCTCTGCCTCGCGTTCGTGCTGCTTGGCGTTGAGCACATCGTGTTCTATACCTTCTGCGGCGAGCATCTTGGAGAGCATTTCCGAAATATCAATGGAAATGGTGCCCACCAGAATAGGTTGGCCGGTTTCGTGGCGCTCCTTTATTTCTTTGACGATATTGCGGTACTTGGCTGCCTGATTTTTGTAGATGACATCGGCAAAATCCAGCCGGATCATCTGCTGGTGGGTGGGAATGGTCACCACATCCAGGTTGTAGATTTTCTTGAACTCCGCCGCCTCGGTTTCGGCGGTACCGGTCATGCCCGCCAGCTTCTTGTACATGCGGAAGTAGTTCTGAAAGGTGATCGAGGCGAGCGTCTGGTTTTCCTTTTCGATCTGCACCCCTTCCTTGGCTTCCAATGCCTGGTGCAGGCCGTCGGAGTAGCGGCGGCCCTCCATGGTGCGGCCGGTGAACTCATCCACAATCACCACCTGACCATTTTTGACGATGTAATCCACATCCCGCTTAAAAAGCACATGCGCCTTGAGCGCCTGATTGACGTGGTGGAGCTGATTGATGTTGACCGGATCGTAGAGGTTTTCCACCCCGAGCAGTTCCTCGGCAAGTTCAACTCCTTCGTCGGTGAGCATGGACTGCCGGGATTTTTCATCCTTGGTATAGTGCTCCTCCGGCTTGAAGTGGCGCATGATGCGATCCACCTTGGCGTAGAGTTCGGTAGACATCTCGGCCGGGCCAGAGATAATCAGCGGCGTGCGCGCCTCATCGATAAGGATGGAGTCCACTTCGTCGACAATGGCGTAATTAAAGCCGCGCTGACAGTAGTCATCCAGCGAAAACTTCATGTTGTCGCGCAGGTAGTCAAAGCCAAACTCGTTGTTGGTGCCGTAGGTGACGTCAGCCCGGTAGGCCTCGCGCCGCTGGGCATCATCCATGTCGTGCACGATACAACCGGTGCTAAGGCCAAGAAAACGGTAGACCTCGCCCATCCACTCCACGTCGCGACTGGCCAGGTAGTCGTTCACAGTGACCACGTGCACACCCTTGCCGGTGAGCGCATTCAGGTACAGCGGCGCAGTTGAAGTCAGGGTTTTACCCTCACCGGTCTTCATTTCCGCGATCATGCCCTGGTGGAGCACGATGCCGCCAATGAGCTGCACATCGTAGTGGCGCTCGCCTAAAACCCGTTTAGCGGCTTCACGCACCACCGCAAAGGCTTCGGGCAGGATGCTGTCCAGCGCTTCCCCTTTTTCGATACGCTCTCTAAAGGCAATCGATTTGGCGGCAAGTTCCGCATCGGTAAGCGGGGCAACCGTCTCTTCCAGTTCGTTGATGCGGCCGACAGTCTGACGGTAGCGCTTGATCATCCGGTCATTCTTGCTGCCAAAAACCTTGGCCAGGGTTGCTCCCAGCATAGGATCACTCCGTGTATGAGTACGGCTCTTTCAAAAAAGAGCCAGATTACGTTAGTCTTTTCAATGTACCGTGAGGTGCTTAGGAAACCGGCACTTCAATGCGGATCAGTGCATCTTCGTCGCAGTCCGGAAATTTGGCACAGTGCAGGCAATCGCTCCAGATCTTGTGGGGCAGATTTTGCTTATCAGTATCCTTAAAACCAAATTTACGGAAAAAGGCGGCCTGATAGGTGAGGACAAAAACCTGTTTGATCTCCAGGCTCTTGGCCTCATCCAGACAGGATTCCACCAGCAGGCGGCCAATACCCGCCTTTTGCCTGGTCTCATCAACAGCCAGCGAACGGATCTCTGCCAGATCATCCCAGCAGATGTGCAGGGCACAAATGCCAAGGATGCGTTCTCCCTCTTCATAGACCACAAAATCACGAAGATGATCGTAGAGCGAGCTGATAGAGCGCGGCAGCATCAGATTCTTGCCGGCATAGTGGCTGAGCATGGTGTGGATGGGCCGCACATCGCTCATACGCGCGGGCCGTATCCTCCCCTTTATGTGCTGATTCTCTTCGTTCATCCGCAGGCATACCCCAAATGCAATCGTGTATTATACTGGCGCAGGTGCCAGTTTCTCAAAGGTTTTCGTTTCTTTTCGGTAAACGGACTATCAAAACCAAGAGTCCGGCAAAAACCAAAACAATCCCGGCAAGGGACTGCCCATTCAAGCGCTCCCCCAAAATAGCCAGGCCCAGAATGGTTGCAGTCATCGGCTCAGCCAGGGTTAGGGTGACAGCGGTCGACACCGGCAAGAGTCGCAGACCTCTTGCGAACAAGAAATAGGATAAGGCCATACTGACCAGACCCAGATGCAGGATGACCGCCACACTGCGCCATTGCGCAAGCCAGGCCGGGTCACTTTTTAACAGTGCCGGCGAGAGCAAAAGCGCGCCGCCGCAGGCGACCAGGGCCATCACTGCTGTGGGTGGATGATGCGCCAGCAGGCCCTTGAGAAACAGAGTATAGCCTGCATAAGAAGCGCCTGCGCCAATGGCCAGAAGTACGCCCCAGGCATTGAGCTTAAGTGCTGCGCTGGCAAGTGCAAGCAGACTGCAACCGCTCACGGCCAAAAGCGTTGCCCACCACCAGCGGCCAGACAATTCTTCCCCGCGGAAGATACGGCCCAGCAAACCGCCAAAAACCGGGGCACTGCCAATGGCTACCACCGTGCCCATAGCGACCCCGGTGGTAGCCACCGCGGCAAAGAAGCAGAGTTGGTAGCTGGCGGTAAAGAAAGCGGCGAAACCCAGCACAAGCCAGTTCCAGTCTCGCCAGCGGCCAAATTCCTGCTGCCAGGCCGACCAGGCAAAGAGGGCCGCACCGCCAACAAAAAGGCGCATGGCGCCTATCACCTTAGGGTCATAGCCTAGCGGGGCAAAGGCCTGGGCCGTACCGGTCGTGCCCCAGAGCATGGCCGCTGCCAGAACAAAAAATATTCCGTTCTGGCGGCTCAATGGTCCAAGCTGGCTGGAAGATGCTCTCATCTTTTCTGCGCCTCAATGCACAAAGACCTGCTATGCCGGACAGAACAAAAACACTTTCCAGCCTCAGGCAGAACTAACCGCTTCAAACGCATCATTGCGGCGTTTGTGCACTACCCGGCTGAATCACCACGGGCTCGGATGGCTCTTTTTGCGGTTGTTCCAGCGGTGCTGCGGGCTTCTGTTGCCGTTCCTGCACCGGCAGGGCTGTGGCCGCTGTCGGGAAAACAATGGTTTGTGCCGCCCACATACCCAAAAAAAACATCCACATCTGCAGGATAAAAAAAACC
>CAZEIT010000228.1:0-4316 GCA_964512515.1 uncultured Desulfobulbus sp. | reverse complement strand
CTATGTGTGGCGTCCCCAACCGGATTTGAACCGGTGTTGCCGGCGTGAAAGGCCGACGGCGTTTTGTGCACCTGTAGACGTACACTGAATCGTGTATCTATTAGACTGAAGCCATGATATAATTTCTATCACAAAAACTTCTTTATTTCAAGAAGAAGGGGATAGCCTTAACGTTTTTTATTACCAAAAAGGAATAGGTCATGAAAAAACAGTATGTTGTGCAGGATGCTTGGGAATTGTATCAAGTTGCGGTGTTGGCTTCGGCTAAAAAAAGGCCAAATTGTAGAGTCTGGTAGATGGATAAATTACATAAAACCTGTGCTTGGTCAGAAGTTGATTCATGAAATAACAAAGTTTGATTATTTTTTGCTTAGCAGGCACTTAGAGGATCACAATCTAAGTCCACAAACAGTGTATCATTGTTTATCACTTTTGAGAAGGGTGCTCAATAAGGCGTGTGAGTGGAAGGGTGATATTTTTGCAGTTCCAAGTTTTAAGAATGTAATGCCGAAATTTGACAACAGAAGGCAAAGATATCTGGATAACGAAGAGGCCAGGGCTGTTTTTAATAGCATTAGGAAGGTAGATAAATCTGAAAATTGGTATGATATTTCACTGTTTGCTATAAATACAGGATTGCGAAGGAGTGAAGTTTTTAAATTAACGTTGTCAAATATTAACTTTAGCGACAAGACTGTAAAGGTGGTCGATACAAAATCAAGCAAAAATCGAATTGTCCCTTTGAATAATGCTGCTTATGATATTTTGCTTAAAAAAGAAGGGGCATTAGAAAACAAATATAGCAAGATCTTTATTGAAAAAAACCCACGATTATTTAGAAGAGCTATAGAAAATAGCGGGGTGAACAACGGGGTTGTTGACTTAAGGGATAAGGTCGTATTCCATACCTTCAGGCATACTTTTGCAAGTTGGTTAGTTCAAGGAGGTGTTCCTTTGGTCCTGGTTGGACAATTGCTTGGTCATAGTAGCATTTATATAACCATGAGATATGCTCATCTTTCTGTTTCTCAAGCAGTGGATGCTGTTGATTTAATAAATTGTCGAATGAAGCAACTATATTGATGTTTTTATTTTTTGGTGTCCCTTCTCATGAGGGATGGTTCACGCTCTCTTAATTTACACTATTCCCTTCCAGTGCTATCGTGCTGGAGGTTTTTTATATGAAGAAAACAATATCTTTAGTTTTCGTTTGTGTATTTTTATGCGGTGTACATGTAGCCTAAGGAGGATATTTGTAGCCGATAAGCGAATAAAATGTCTAATACAAGAATCCAGTGTCTTTAAGTAGAATTAGGTGTTGATAAGGTATTTGTTTCTACCTGGATTTGAGGGCAGGATATAAGAAGTGGGCCTACTTTTGCAAAGTGGCCCCTTCTTGATCCTGCCCGCCGGGGGTGCTTATTCGCCAATTGGCTCAACGTGTTTTTTCCGGCTGCGCCGGGAAACTCCAAAACAAAGAAGGGAAACTATGGAGGCGTTGCTGTATTCTGTGCGACATGGCCAATAAGCAAAAATTGCCAGGAGGATTCGATAGGATGGCCAGGTTGGTTGCCGCGCACCTGGTAACCCCACGGAGGGGGCTAGCTCTCACAATGCAGCCGACAGGGCCGTTGTTACCCGCCCTTCATCAATAGCCTTGCGCATAGGGGCCAACGTTGGATTTTTCCTTCCATACCCAATTCGTCAGCGGCCACAAAAACTTGTTCCTTTGTGATTGCCATAGCTTTCCTCTCTTGATTGTATTATCGTGTATTACGCTGTGATATAAAAAGGAGGAAGTCATGCAAACTTCAATGTCAATGAGATTGCCTAAAGAATTGGCAACGCAGTTGGGGAACCTGGCTGAAGCTACGGGTAGAACAAAAAGCTTTCTTGCCGTGCAAGCATTGCAAGAATTTGTTGAGCGCGAAGCTTGGCAAGTAGCGGAAATTAAACAAGCTCTTGTCGAAGCGGACGCTGGAGAATTTGCTACAGAAGAGGAATTGGCGGCCCTTGATGGCAAATGGGGCCATCATGAGCCGAGTTAAATGGCTTCGGCGTGCAATTTCAGACTTAAATGCTGAGATTACCTATATTGCACAGGAAGCCCCGGCGCTTGCAGCTAAAATGTATGCCTATATTCGCGGTCGTATTTCTATTCTGGAAGAGTTTCCAGAATCAGGAAGGCCAGGGCGTGTTTTTGGAACCCGTGAATTGGTTCTCGACCATTATCCGTATCTTATCCCGTATCGAGTTAAAAACGGCAATGTGGAAATTCTCCGAATTTTTCATACACGTCGAAAGCAGCCGAGAACATGGAAATGATGCGCTTTACTCCAAACCTCTTAAACCCCTCTTCTACTCTGGCCTTTGTCCTGTCATCAAAGCCTTTCATCCATCCCTTAATCAACTGACATGCCTTGCCCGAATCGAAAATGCGTCAAGGCGTATCTCACTTCTGAAGAATACGCGCAGTTAAAAGCCCAGGCAGACCAGGCCGGAGTCTCGGTATCAACATTTATCAAACGAGTTTGCCTGGGCCAGGAATTACGTTCCAGGGCCGACCAGAAGGCTGTCTTGGCGCTGATCAAAGTCAACGGCGATTTGGGACGTCTGGGGGGCTTGTTCAAAATGGCACTGTCTGAAGGAAGTCATCGGAACTTTGCTTTTGAGTTTCGCCAACTCTTGCGGAAAATCGAGCAGGGGCAAGCACAGGTGGTGACGTGCAGTCGCGCTGTCGTCAAATCGCTTAACAGGCGCAAATCATCATGATTGCCATACACCAGGAACCCAGGTCAAAAGACGGACAGCAATCTCAGCGGCACTATAACTACAAGAAGCTGGGCAATTATTGCCGTGATGCCGACCATGAGGGCGAGAAATGCCTTATGTCCTGGTATGCCGGGTGTAATGCTCCTGATTATGACCTGGCCCTGGAAGAAATCAAGGCTACCCAGGCGATGAATACCCGTGCCCAAGGCGATAAGACCTATCATCTTGAGATATGCTTTCGGCCCGAGGATGAAGCGAAGCTGACCCCGGAAGTATACCAGAGAATCGAATGCGCCTTTGCCGAGGCGCTGGGTTTGTCCGAACACCAGCGCGTCTGCGGTGTACACAAAAACACGGCGAATTTACACATGCACGTGGCGTACAATCTGATTCACCCTGAAACATTTACCATGGCCACCACCCTGTTTTACGATTATCCGAAATTATCCAAGGCGTGTCGGGCAATGGAGCAGGAGTTCGGGTTGATGGTGGATAATGGGTATGACGAGCGTAACACTCAAGAATTGAAGATCAGCCAGTGTGCTGCCGCTATGGAGGCACATTCTGGCGAGCAGTCGTTTCAATCGTATGCGCTGGTACTGAGAGACGCTGTTGTTCGCCGTATGGCATTAGCCAAGAATTGGGAGGAGACCCACGAGATACTTGCTGATTACGGCATGGCAATCCAACCCAAAAGCAATGGGCTTGTAGTGGTGCCTCTGACCGGGGAAGGCAGTCTGAAGGCCAGCGCCCTTGATAAAAGCATGTCCAGAATGCGCCTGGAGAAACGTTTCGGCACGTTCATTGCTCCTGAACAGGCGTCCGCTTTTCGGCCAGAGCCGGAACCTCTGGCAGTTGAACAGGACGAACAGGTTGAGGCAACCACCGCCTCCAAAGCCGAGGAACAGCCCTTCCATGCGTTTGTCCTGGAACAGAAAGACCACATCCTGAAAGCACTAAAGGATGCCAAGAGTTGGCAAGACGTGCACCAGGCGCTGGCCGATCACGGTATTACTGTCAAACCAAGGGGTAATGGTCTTGTTCTGGCTGACCTGGCCGGAAAAGAGACCATGAAGGCAAGCGAACTGGATAGAGGCATGTCCAAAAAACACCTGGAAGACCAGTTCGGGCCGTTTGCCGGGCCTGATGCTTCCGCTTCTCCCGGCAGGCAAGCTGAAGCAGAACAGTCCAATTCAAATGAATCGGCCAGGGAAACCTACCAGAAAAAACCCCGCCAGCCCAAAAGCCCTGAGCGCGACCAGCTCTACAAGGAATACCAGGCTGCTTTGGCTGAAAAGATTACCCGGGTTGATGAAGAAAAGGCACGCACTGCGGCGTCTCATGGCTGGCTGAAAGAGAAATGGCAAAAGATGAAGACCGATTTGTACGCTACCACCAATAGTCGTCGGACACGCGCGGTGCGTATGCGTATGATGCTGAACCTGCACCGGCAGGATGTGGCGCGAGAAAAAGCAGACCACAAAGCCGTCATGGCAGAGATCAAGGCTGATTATCCCTGGTACAACTGGAACGGATACCTGCAA
>CAZEIT010000227.1:0-4322 GCA_964512515.1 uncultured Desulfobulbus sp. | reverse complement strand
AGGCTCTGGGGCTATTTTTCAAAGAGCTACCCACAAATTCTGCGGACGAGGCCAATTTTCAAGGGGGCTCAAATGGAAAAGAAAAATGTTTTGAAAAAGTTAGGCAAGGGAGGGTTGCTGACCGCTGGTCTATTCTCGCTTCTGTTCGCGGCAAACGCATCGGCTGGCACTTATTCGATTTACGATAAAGCAAACGGGGTAACTACCTATAATGTTGAACTGGGTAGCCTCGACGAACTCTACAAATACACTGATCCGTATGGTACTCTTCAAACAGCTGCTATAAAGCTAAGCAACAGCGGCTATGCTACAGAACTTGCCTGGATACAGAGTGTATTGGGCATGGAGTACACGACATTCGACAAAATAGACCCTGTAAAGCCACTATACGAGGTAATAGACAATCCTACCCTGGCGGCTTTCAAACTTCCCTCTGCACCTGAATATTTCTTTATAAAAACGGGGAAGGTTGATAGCGGTTACGATCATTTCCTTTATAAAAATAATGCGGAAATGCTTTGGGGCTTTGTCGATTCCAAAGACTGGGGCACGGATGCAAACATCTACAAAATCAGTCACGTAGGCACAACCACCTCGCCTGTTCCGGTTCCAGCCGCGGCTTGGCTGCTTGGCTCCGGCTTGGTTGGTCTGGTAGGGGTCAGGAGGAAGTTCAGAAAATAGATGATCTCCCCGTCAAGTGTCATTGACGCAAAAGGGTCGAGTCTGCTGACTCGACCCTTTTTTGATGTACCCAGAAACGTATAGCCGGAATTATACAGGCTTAGGGTTTGAATTTGAAGTGTGCACAACCCAAAACAGGGGGAGGCTGGCGTTTTCCGCCGCCCCTGTTTACATCAATAGTTTATTCCAGTTCCAGCGCAAAGATGTTATCAGGAAGTTGAGGAGAATGCGACGCAGAGGCGTACAAGGCACATCCTGCAAGTGTTTTCCAGCGCCGACACAGATAGCGTTTCGATATGGACTTGGAATCAACCCATGCATCAGCACCAGCCTTTTCTCGCCTTACTCATCCTGCTCACCCTTGCCTTGCCTCCGCCCTGCCTGGCCAATTGGCGGGAAAATACCGGCTTTTTAGCTCTGCTCAACGAGGCCGGCAGCTCCGCCCCCGACGGTAAAGGCACCTCGGTTTGTTTCGCCGAATCATCGATGCACGTAAACGGAATCGAAACCTGGATGCTCGACCCGGCCTCTGAAGCCTTCAAAGACAAAACCATCAGGGACATGAGCGGCGCGCCCCGAGGGGTTTACTCTTCGCATGCTACTGCCGTGGGGCGGCTTTTTTTCGGCAATGGCACTTCCATGGCGTCGGGCATCGATGATGTTGATGTTTTTGCCATGGGTCATTGGGTGCAAGGTGGCGGTTTGCGCTTTGGCTCTGCCTTGCAACCTGCTGTGCACGAATGCCGCATAGCCAATCATAGCTGGGTCGGCTCTGGTCTGAAGACGCCCGAACAAACCACTGAACTACTGCGCCGCCTTGATTGGTGGATCAATCAGGATGAATACCTGCATACCGTGGGCTTGGCCAACAGCGTTGGTGCTGCCCCGGTAATGCTGGCCTCGGCCTTCAATGTAATCAGTGTTGGTCGCAGCGATGGCAAACATTCTCGCCATACCACTGCCCTGGATGAGCTCTACACTGAAGGCAGAATCCGGCCCGACCTGGTGGTGCCCATTACTTCAACCAGCGCGGCCGCACCCATTGTGGCCGGTGCCATTGCCATGCTCCTTGAAATAGCGCAGGCACACCCCAAATTGTCCACTGATCCGCAAAAAACTGGCATGATCACCAGGGCCGGGGTAGCGGTCAGCAATGCCGGACGTGCGGAAACCATTCGGGCCGTCTTGATGGCCGGGGCTGATCGCCTCACCCACAACAGGAAGCATGCAAACATCGTTGATTACCGGCAAGACAAGGCAAATCAAAGCGCTAATGGGCTGGACCTCCGCTATGGAGCCGGGCAGTTGAATATCCGCCGTAGCTACCATGTCCTTATGGCGGGCGAACAGAACAGTCGTGAGGATAGCGGCCCAGATGCCGTGCAGGACCTCGGCTTTGACTATGATCCGGCCTTTGGCGGCCGGGATGGCAGCAATATCCAGGCCAGCTACATCGTGCCTGCCGCAACGGGCCAGAGACGGCTCACCGTTGGGCTGGTCTGGCACCTAGCCTTTGCTGATAACGCAGCCACACCCTTTCCCGGCATTGCCACGTTGTATGACCTGAATCTGGAACTGGAAAACATGGATACGGGGAAAATAGCAGCCCAGTCAGCCAGCACCAAAGATAACGGCGAACACCTGTGGTGCACTCTGCAACCCGGCCATAGATACGCCTTCCGGGTACGGCTTGGCGCTGGCCAGAAGCCCGGCTTCCTCCACGACTATGCCGTGGCCTGGAACATCAAGGCAGAGCAGGAAAACCCTGAAGAACCGCCCAGTAAGCAACGGTAACAGAAAATGTTGCCTACCGCCGTTGAGCAACATTGCTGTTGCGCACGATGCTGTTTCACTCAATCCACGCTGCCAAACAGGCTACCATCCCCCTTGCCCTGACGCAGCACTTGGGGCGGGTCTTCCAAAAGTGAAATAACAGTTGAGGGTTCGGGCACGATCTCGCCGGCATCAATAATCAGATCCACCAGTCTGCCAAAGCTTTCCTCGGCGTCAAAGGCGCTCCGCACAGGGTCTTCCGCATCTTCCAACTGGGCGCTGGTATTAAGCACCGGATTGCCCAGGGCCTCGATCAGCGCCAGGCAGATCGGGTTATCCGGCACGCGGATACCCACGGTTTTTTGGCGGGTGAGCATGATTTTCGGTACCAGCTTGGTTCCGGAGAGGACAAAGGTGTAGGGGCCGGGCAGGCATTTACGCATGATGCGGTAGGCGTTATTGCCCACATGACCATAGCTGCTGATATTGGTGAGTGAAGCGCACATAAAGCTGAAGGGCTTGTCCTTGGGCCGATGTTTAATCTGGTAGACCCGCTTGACTGCCTTTTGATTAAAGATATCGCAGCCAATGCCGTACATGGTGTCTGTGGGATAACAGATCACACCACCAAAACGCAGTACCTCCACCACCTGCTCGATCAACCTTGCCTGGGGATTGATGGGATTTATTGCCACAATCTTTGCCATTATCACTCCATGGCGCTGCAAGGCGCCTTATGTCAATTCCACAGTAAAGCACTCTCTGTGTCGGCTTCTGGAAATGCTCGCAAGACGTAGCTGTATGGACGTCTGCGTCGCATTACGCTTGTCTCCGTGATTGTATTTTTAATCTGGAGCTGGAATTACGTTCACACATTCTTCTGCTGTAAGCACCATGCACAAACAATGCTCTGACTGCGCCAATTCGGCTGCGGCAGCCGGTGAACAGTGGATTGTACTCGTTTCATGTAAAAAAGGAAAAGCATTGTTCGCCACTCTTTTGTCGCATGGCGTACGTAGCCAGCGATGTATACACCCTGCGGCAAGGCAAGGCGCAGTATTTTCTTTTCCTGGTAACTATGATATAATATGCGGTTATTAAATCGTCTGACCATGCCGGCGCATACCCAGGGCACAACCCGCGTTGCAGCGCCCTGGCTGGCAACAGGCTGTAGCCCGCCACCCTATCGTACAGAGGAGAACATCGTCCCATGACTCCCAGCCAAATACCCATGGCACTCACCTTTGATGATGTGCTGCTGGTGCCTGGAGCTTCCTCCATCCTGCCCTCCGAGGTTGAACTCACCACCCAGTTGACCCCCAGCCTCGAATTGCGGGCGCCACTCCTGAGCGCAGCCATGGACACGGTTACCGAACACCAAACCGCCATTGCCATGGCACGGGAAGGCGGCATCGGCATCATCCATAAGAATATGAGCATTGAAGACCAGGCCCGGGAAGTGGAACGGGTCAAAAAGTCGGAATCTGGCATGATCGTTGACCCGATTACGGTCAACCGGAACCAGAGCGTTGCCGAAGTGCAGGAAATCATGGCCAATTATCGTATCTCCGGTCTGCCGGTGCTGGATGGCGACAAGCTGGTGGGAATCGTCACCAACCGGGATCTACGCTTTGTTTCCGATCCGGATTTGCGGGTCAACGATGTCATGACCAGCAAGAATCTGGTTACTGCGCCGGTTGGCATTGACCATGCGCACTCCAAGGCGCTTTTACATGAGCACCGCATTGAAAAGCTCCTGGTGGTGGATGAGGCGGGCCGCCTTAAGGGGTTGATCACCATTAAAGACATCGAAAAGGTGCGGCAGTATCCCAACTCTGCCAAGGACAGCATGGGCCGCCTGCTCGCAG
>CAZEIT010000226.1:0-4323 GCA_964512515.1 uncultured Desulfobulbus sp. | reverse complement strand
AAAGGAAAGCGGTTCAATGTTGTTGTCGCGCAAGAGGTTGTTGATGACGATGTTGGGCGTGGTCGCAACCAGGGTCATCATGCCGCTGATGAGCGAGGAAACGGCCAGCGGCATGAGCAGCCGCCGGTGGTTGAGTTCTGCCTTGGCCGCCATGGCCATGGTGATCGGTATGAAGATGGCCACTGTGGCCGCCGAACTCATAAAGGCGCCCAGCAGTCCGGATGCCACCATCAGGAGAATCACCAGCCGTTTTTCGCTGGACCCGCTTTTCTGGGTGATAAAACCGCCGATACGTTGGCCGATGCCGGTATAGACAATGGCCTCACTCACCAGAAACATGGCCGCGATAATGATCACCGCCGGATTGGCAAAGCCTGAGAGCGCCTCCTGCACGTTCAACACCCCGCTGAGTTGCAGCACTATGAGCACCAGCATGGCCACCACATCGCTGCGCACCAGGTTGGTTATCAGCAACAGGGCAGCCACGTTCAGGGTGACCAGGGTGATGAGCATGTCGGTAGTCATAATATATTCGTACTTAAGAGTAATCTTGCAGAAGGGGCAGGGCAGGGTTGATAAACCCTTTATTATGTCGATATTGGTAAATATTGCAAGCTATTGCAGGCCTGATCCGGCTTGTTGGCTCTTACCAGGAGGGCTGGCAGCGGTGCGGGCTGCAGGCTCATCGTAAGAGTGAACGCATATCCTTTTGCCGGGAAGAACTCCTTGGCGCTACTATGGTATATCCCTATGCAACGAGTAATTATCTGGTCAGGACAGCGCCAGTGCTATGGCGTTACGGGCGAAGTGATAGACTGCCAAGGCAGCGGTCAGGATGCTGAATTCCGACCTGGCCATCCCTGGCCCTCACCACGTTTTACCAAGGCAGACGACTTTATGATCCTTGACCGTCTGACCGGTCTTTTGTGGCTCCGCAATGCCAACAACTTTGATTTTCCCATGCAGTGGCAGGAGGCAGAAGAGCGTATTCAAGAAATGCAGGCTGAGGCAGCCTTTGGCCGTACAGACTGGCGCATGCCAACCAGGTACGAGCTGCGCAGCCTGGTGGATCATGGGGCAAGCCGGCCTGCCTTGCCGCAGGGACATCCCTTTACCAACCTCTTTCTGGGTTGGTACTGGACCAGTACTGATGCGGCCATTGCCCAGGGCTATGCCTGGCGTCTGCAAGTAGAAGGCGGCCGCATGTTTTTCGGCAACAAGGAGGAAGAGAGTTTTTTCTGGCCGGTTGCAGGGAACAGCACCATTGCCTTGGCGGCAACTGCCGGAAACGATCGCTTTTATCAGGCCCAGGATGGTCCGGGTATGGTTGATGGCTGTACCGGGCTGATTTGGTATCCACAGGCGGATTACAGCTCAAGGCCCCTAACCTGGCAAAGCGCTTTGCAGAAGGCTGGCACCCTGCGGGCAGAAAGCGGCTTACCTTGGCGCATGGCCTCGATCAATGAGCTGGAGAGCCTGGTGGATGCAAATCAGCACAGCCCGGCCCTGAGTCCTGGCCATCCCTTTACCGGAGTGCAGGAGGGATACTGGTCTTCTACCACCAGCTTCTACGATCCGGCCTGGTCCTATGTGCTCTACCTGCACAAGGGCGCGGTTGGGGTTGGTTTCAAAGAAAAACGTGATTTTTATCTCTGGCCGGTGCGGGAAGCGGCGGTTCCCACGGCAGCATGAGCAGCAGGGTCTATCTCTGCTTTTTCTATTGCCTTGCCTGTTGCGGTGGCTAAAATGTTTGTACTTAAGCCCTGCACCGCTGCTCCTAATTCCTTTGAGGAAACTATGCAAACCGTTACCACCTCAACATCCCAAGGCCCTGACGCTGCCATTGCTTGTCCCAAGTGCGGCCATGTTCACAATCTGGATTTTCATACCCCAGATCAGGACAATCGTATGACTACCGTACTCTGCTCCTGTGGCGAAACCTTTCTGGTGGTGCTCGATGCCCGCCAGTTTGAGCGCAAGACAGTGGCCATTAAGGGGATGTACACTGTAATGAACGACAGCGGCCTGGGCGGACTGGTCAGCCTGCGAGACCTTTCCGAGGGCGGGGTCGGTTTTGCCCTGTCCCGGCCCTGTGAGTTGCAACCTGGCTGGCTCATTACCGTGGTTTTTGAGCTGGCAGGCAAGGAAAAGCGGGTGATCATCGCCAAGGCAACCATCCGCTCTGTGCAGGGCATGGACGTGGGGTGCTCCTTTGTGAACCCGGAACAGGTGCGCCAGGATATCCTTGCCTATTTTCAATGTTAAGTCCTTGTCTTTCCAGTTTCACATCAACGTAAAGGTATCAAGGGGCAAACGGAAATGTGACCCTGGCCCGGCGTACATGAAGGTATGTCATGCGGGCATTTTTCAGAGCCAGCACAGAGAGCGTTTTGATATGGGACTGGAATCGCTCTTTTTCTCCACCCTTTGCCGCACCGCCTCCCTGGCTTATTAACGAGATATGACGAGCTCTTGCGGCGTTACGGAATATTGTGCAATCAGGGTACAGGGTATTGTTCAGGGAGTGGGGTTCCGTCCCTTTGTCTTTCGGCTGGGCAAAGAACTGGGTCTGCAGGGCACGGTGGCCAATGATGCCGGGGGTGTATACATCCAGCTTGGCGGCACTGGAGAAGGTGTTGCAGAATTTATCCGCCGTTTGCGCAGTTCCGCGCCTGTAGCTGCGCGGATAAGTAATATTGAGGTACAGCCGCTTGTCTCCTGCAGACTCGCGCCTGGTTTTCACATCCTTGCCAGTACCAGCGGCGCGCTTGCCACTGCAGCCATTTCGCCGGATCTTGCCACCTGTCCGGACTGCGTGGCGGACATCTTTCATCCGGCAAACCGGCGCTTTCGCTATCCTTTCACCAACTGTACCAACTGCGGTCCGCGTTTCACCATCACTGCCCGCATTCCTTATGATCGGCCCAACACCTCCATGGATGTTTTTCCCATGTGTGCCGCCTGCTCTAAGGAATATGATGATCCCCTTGACCGCCGTTTTCATGCCCAGCCCAATGCCTGCCCGGCCTGTGGTCCGCGGTTGAGCTGGCATGCGGCTAATGGCCACAAGCTTGACGCCGATGCCTTGACGGCTGCTGCCCAAGCCCTACGGGATGGCGCGGTGGTGGCGATCAAGGGCCTGGGCGGCTTTCATCTGGCGGTTGACGCCACCAGTAACAGCGCGGTGTTGCGGCTGAGAGAGCGCAAAGGACGGCCCGCCAAACCGCTGGCCATCATGGTGGCAGATGTCGCAGCGGCACGCAGGTTTTGCCGGGTATCGCCCCTGGAAGCCGAATTGCTGGAGTCTGCGGCGCATCCCATTGTGTTGTTTGAAGCCAGGAAAGAAGCTGGCCTTGCCCCGGCCCTTGCGCCAGGGCTTGGCATTATTGGGCTAATGCTTGCCTACACGCCCCTGCACCACCTGCTTTTGGCCGAAGAGGCTGCACCCAAGGCCCTGGTGATGACAAGCGGCAATGCGAGCGCAAGCCCAATCTGCATCGGTAATGAAGAGGCCCTGCAGCGCCTGCATGGTCTGGCTGACTTTTTTCTTCTGCACAATCGCGATATCCTTACCAGGGTGGATGATTCAGTCGTAAGGGTGATGGCTGGTGTTCCCAGGTTGATCCGCCGTGCCCGCGGCTTTGCGCCTGCGCCTTTGCCGTTAACCACACTGCCCAGGCCCTGCCGCGACACGCTTGCCTGCGGTGCAGCCATGAAAAACACCTTCTGCATTGTTCGCAACAACGAGGCTTACCTCAGCCAGCACATTGGCGAGTTGAGCAATACTGAAAATTATGATTTTTATCTGGAAAGCATCGGCCACCTCAAAGATGTGCTCGAATGCGAGCCGGAAAGAGTTGTCTGTGATCTGCATCCGGATTATCTAAGCAGCCGGTATGCGCGCCGTCAAACGAACAAGCTAATCCAGGTGCAGCACCACCACGCGCACGCCTTGGCGGTTATGGCTGAACATGGTCTGGATGAACCGGTGCTCGCGCTCATTTTGGACGGCGCAGGCTATGGCGGGGATGGCTCAGTCTTTGGCGGTGAGATCTACCAGGTTTCGCGCGAAAGCTACCAGCGGCTGGCGCATCTGGCGCCTTTGCTTTTACCCGGTGGAGACCAGGCTGTACTGGAGCCCTGGCGGCTGGGCCTGGCCCTGGCTTGGCAATCTGTTGACGAACACAATATGGCTGCAGCAGCATTGCCAAGCCTGGCGCAGATCAACCCGGAAAAACGTGCGTTCATCATCGCGCTTTTGCAAAAAAGGTTGAATTGCCCACCCAGATCCAGTGCTGGCCGCCCCCTTGATGCGGTCTCCGC
>CAZEIT010000225.1:0-4339 GCA_964512515.1 uncultured Desulfobulbus sp. | reverse complement strand
GGAAGAGGCGGCCAGACCGGCCGAGGATGCGGGCATCCGCACCGTTTCCTTGCGCATCGGGGTGGTGCTTACGCCCAGGGGCGGGGCGCTTGCCCGTTTGCTTGCCACCTCGGCCTTGGGATTTAATAGCCGTTTTGGCGATGGCCGGCAGTACATTAGCTGGATTGGCCTGCACGACGCCATCGGCGCGCTGCTACATGCTTTGGTGTGCAAAGAACTGCAGGGGCCAGTAAATATTGTTGCACCAGAGCCCGTGACAAACCGCGAACTTCTTGCTACCCTTGCGCGGGTGATGCGACGGCCGCTTTTGCCGCCGGTGCCCGCGGCAGTGCTGCGGCTCATGTTCGGCCAGATGGGCACAGAGGTGCTCTTGGATAGCTGCCGCGCCTCAGCCGCTAAGCTGCTCGCTTCGGGCTATCGTTTTCGTCATCCTGATCTCTTTGCAGCGCTCAGCACCCTGCTTGGCAGGGCGTAAGCAAATAACGTTGCACTCCTAAAACCTTGTTGTAAGCGAATCGATCCACTTTGAGTACGAATCTGAAGTCTATCCTCTGGCTCATGATGACTACCGCCCTTGCCTGCGGTTTCTTGCATCATCTGGTTGCACCGGAGCAGATCAATTTTGAACGCCTGCACATCTTCCTTTTTAATCTGTGCAGCGGCGGTACGCTTTTGGTGTACTACACCGAAGGCCAGAACAGTCTCACTCCCAGGGGCAGACTTTTTCTGATCCTGGCGGTTTCCTTTGCCGTATCTGCCTTTTTGCACAGGTACCTGGCTGCCATGTGCCTGTCGCTTGTCCTTTCCTGGGTGGTGGAGCGGGTGCGGGTAGAGCATTTTGGCAGCATCGTGCCCAGGGCACTTTTTTCCGCCAGCGAAGCGGTGAGCCGTAAATTTCATCAGGCAGCGCTGTTGTGCCTCTCCATTGGCTTGGCCATGTCGAGCCTGGTCATGCTCAACTCTGTATACCTGCACTGGTGGCAGATTGAAAAGTTGAAGCTGGACACCTTTTTTCTCGGCTTCTCCTTTCCGGTTTCACTCATTTCCATGTCGGTCATCTTCAGCCTGATGCAGCGTTCCAAAACCAATGCGGTCAAGGCGCTGAAAGAAGCCTCATTCTGGGTGATCAACCTGGGCGTAATCATCTTTTTCCTCTTTATCCTGGCCAACATGTTCCATGCCCAGGTGGTTATCTCCAGTTCACTTTTTGTGGCCGTGGCCTGCGTGTTCTGGTTGTACTGGCGGCTGGGTATGCAACTGCAGCAGAAGGCCTTCCTCAGCTCCGGCATTCTTTTTCTGCTGGTTACCTCTGTCACCGGTATTGCCTATATCCTGTTGGTGATGTCACCATATTATATTCCCCAGTACAGCCAACCGCTCCTGCGGCTGCATGCCTTTACCGCCCTGTATGGCTGGAATTTGAGCGGATTGATGGTGATTGGCCGGCACGATGACTTTCCTCTGCAGCTCCACTCCAGTAAAATCATTCTCCTGCACTGGCTGACCGTGCTGGTGCTCTGCCCGTTGGGATATTTCCTGCCTGTCTTTGCGGTGCTGGCGGTGTTGAGCTATGCACTGCTCTTGTGGATGCTGCTCTTCAATCAGGGCACGGTAGACGAGGCCCTGCGTCAACGCCAGCAGGAACAGTTGCAGCCTGGGCAGGCTGGCCGCTGACTCCGCGGCTGGCTGCCACTTTTTCGTTTCGTGTTAGGAAAGCCTCATGCTTGTGTATCTGTATTGCTGCTCTGTTTTTCTGTTTGCTGGAGGCGTCCAAGGCCTAACTGGGTTTGGCGCAGGTCTTGTAGGGGTGCCGCTTTTGGTCTTGATGATCGACATCAAACTTGCAGTGGCTGTATCGATTCTCCAAGGCTTGATCATTACCAGTTCCATGGCCTACGACCTGCGTCGTTATTTTGACTGGGGCAAGATCATGCCCCTGTTACTTGGCGGGATTCCGGGGGTTCTTGTTGGCGGTTATGTGTTCAAGCATGTCAATCCGGATTGGCTGCAGATGTTTCTGGGCGTCATCTTGATCAGTTACAGCGTATTTAATCTCCTTTTTCGACCCAAACCCCTCTATCTCTCTTCGCTTTGGGGCTATATCGCGGGATTTCTTACCGGCGCGATTTCCTCGGTTATCAGTGTGGGCGGACCACCTTCCATCATCTACACCACGCTCACCGGCTGGAAGAAGGAAGAGATGAAGGCTACCCTTACAGGTTTTTTTCTCTTTCTGAATATTTTTGTTATTGTGGTGTACTTTTTTGGCGGGCTCTTCACTTTGAAAGCACTGCATTATTTCGCACTGACCGTTCCCTTTGTCTTTTTGGGTACGCTGCTCGGCTCCCGTTACAGCCGACGTATCAACCAAAAAGTATACCTCCGTTTGGTGTATATTCTCTTGATAGTCATGGGCGTGATCATGTTGCGCAACTCCTTAATTTAAGCGGACAAGGGAATGAGAGCATCCTAGAAGGCTGAGCATGCACCAACCTATTGAACACAATAAGAGCCGGCCCACCTCAGCTGCCACCCTGCTTGCCTCTGCCCGCCAGGCAGTGGCCCTGACCGGGGCAGGTATTTCGGTGCCCAGCGGTATTCCGGATTTTCGCAGCGCAGGCGGATTATGGAGCCACTTCCGGCCAGAGGAATATGCCACCCTTGAAGTGTTCTTGCAGAATCCGGCCAAATCCTGGCAGCTTTTTCGAGCCATGGCAAGAATGCTGACTGATAAAAAGCCCAACCCAGCCCACTATGCCCTGGCAGCACTGGAACAAAAGGGCTATTTAACCGCAGTGGTTACCCAGAATATTGATGGTCTGCACCAGGCGGCCGGGAGCAGCAGAGTGGTGGAAATGCACGGAGGCAGCCAAGTTCTGCATTGTTTGCGCTGCGGCCATGAACAAGACCTGGATGCTGCTCAACTTGAAGCAGACGGCGTGCCTGGCTGCCCTGAGTGTGCCTTTGCTCTGAAGCCCAAGGTGGTGCTCTTTGGCGAGGATGTGGCTGAACTGGAAAGCGTCCGCAGGCTTGCCGCTGACTGTGATGTACTGTTGGTCATCGGTACTTCGGCTCAGGTTTATCCGGCTGCCACGCTGCCAGGGCTGGTTGCCCGCCAAGGCGGCAGCATTATCGAAATGAACCGTGAGCCATCCCTGGCCAGGGCAACCGGCACCCAGCCCGACTTTTTTCTTGGCGGCGATATTGTCCAGAGCCTGCCCCGTCTGCTGCAGGAGTTGGAATTGCTGTCCTGATACAAGATAAGGCGGTGTATTTTAATGACGATGCGGCTTTGCTGCCAATATTTTTTGGGTCTATGTACTACCGTTCCTGAAGGAGGAAAACAATGCGTATCGACTGGGCATATCTGCGTAAGGGGTGAGTATCCTGCGTCAAGGCACAGGCTGTGCTCGAAGAGAGGGGGATAACGATTGACACCATTGTCGATGCGCGCAAGCAAACCATGCGCGCTGAGGATGCCTGGCAGCTCTTGCAGGATGCCGGGGAAGTTGTTGTGGGCAAGGGTAAGAGGGTGTTGCGTTTACAGCCGCAGCAGGCCGGAAAAGAGGCTGTTCTTGCCGAGGTGCTAGGGCGCAGCGGCACCCTGCGCGCTCCCACCCTGCAACTGGGCAAGCACTTTCTGGTTGGTTGGAGTGAACCCCTGTATGCGGAATATTTTCCAATAGATAGCAAGGTATGAACAGTTTTATGTCGGATTTGGCAGCCAAGCTGGATGAACTCTCAAGCCATGGGCAGTTGCGCAGCCTGATGGCGGTGGAGCATCAGCCCGGCGGCGATATTATCGCTGCGGGAAGGCGTTACCTCAATTTGGCGGGTAACGATTATCTGGGCCTGGCCACGGATAGCGCCTTGTGCAGTGCTTTTTATGCGGCGCGCTTTGGCAAAGAGCAACTTGCCGGCCTTGGCCTGGGCAGCACCGCCTCTCGTCTGATGACCGGCAATACCACGGTTTGCGCCCTTTTTGAGGAGGAACTGGCCGACTTCTACCAAAAGGAGGCGGCCCTTTTGTTCAATTCGGGCTACCACCTCAATGTGGGCCTTTTGCCTGCGCTCAGCACCCGGGAAGATCTGATCCTGGCCGACAAGCTCTGTCATGCCAGCCTGATTGACGGCATGCGCCTGAGCAGGGCCAAGGTGCTGCGCTATCCGCACCTGGACTATGCCGCCATCGAGCGCATTCTGGCTCGGGAACGGACTCGCTATCGTCAGGTCTTTCTGGTGAGCGAATCCATCTTCAGCATGGATGGTGATTGTGCGGATCTGGCCGAACTGGTGCGGCTGAAAGAGAAATGGGGGGCAATACTGTACCTTGATGAGG
>CAZEIT010000224.1:0-4353 GCA_964512515.1 uncultured Desulfobulbus sp. | reverse complement strand
AGCTGCAGACATCTTCCCAGTAAACCCGTTGCCGCCGGATTCCACTGCGGCAGAAGCACCGACAGCCGGTAACCACCAGGTGCAGAATCCACCGCCGGGTGCAGTATCTGTAAGTACTCAAACCACTGACCAGGCTGCTGCCGGGCTTAAGACTCACGAACCCGCGCAGACCGCCTCGGAAACCGTGCCTGCAGAGAGCGCTACCGATACGACCGGCCAGGGCGCAGATAGTGACAGCCCTGCAGACAGCCCTACCGTTTCAGATGAACCCTCCGTAGTCACCGGCACGGCATTGACTCCAGAAGAGAAAGAGCATGTCCTGGTGGTGATTGACCAGAACATGACCGATGCAGGCAACGTCAGGGACAGCATCAGCCAGGGTGTGACCATTCTTGAAATCGGTGCTGAAGAAAGCGGTCTGGAGCGGTTGAACAGCTTTTTAAGTGCTAACCAGGGCCAGTACCACGATGTGCGTATCATCAGCCACGGGGAGCCGGGCAGTATCAGCCTGGGGACTGACACACTCAATAATGCAAGCATTGCGAACTACCAGAGCGATCTGGCCGGTATCGGTCAGGGTCTGGGCAACAATGCTTCTATTGTTTTGTACGGCTGTAATGTTGCCCAACAGGATGACAGCCTGCTGTATGCGCTGAAAGATGCCACCGGCGCAGAAATAGCAGCCTCAAATGACCGCACCGGTATTTACGGCGACTGGCATATTGAAGCCAGCACCAATACAGCCTTGTCGCTTGGCACGGTCTTTGACCGCAGCCCTGAAGCCAACCTGTCCCTAATCAATCCAACCATTGTCGCAGAATGGGATTTTGGCGGCCATCACTACCGCATCTATTATTCCCAGTCAATTGACGTGCGCTTTGAAGAGGCCCGCGCCTATGCCCTTTCCTCAACCTATATGGGCCAACATGGCTATCTGGCCAATATAACCAGCCAGGCTGAGCACAACGCACTGACTGGAGGGCTGACCGGGCTGCCCCAGGTCTGCGCTGCCATTATTGGCTGGAATGGCTTTTCTGGTCGCTATACCTGGGCTGACGGGCCGGAGGCTGGCCAGGGTTCGCCCTTTACCTACTATGATATGCCCGGTGAAATGGATCAGCTTCCGGGCGAGCCGGTCACGGTAGTCTTTGGTGAAGGGAACCATAAGTTCGGGATCGACCCTAACCGTATTTATCATTGGCACTCGTGGCCGAATGGAAATCACTTTACCAATGGCCGGGGTACTGACGCCTTTGTGGTGGAGTATTATATCCCACAGGCCCCGACCATTACGGCAAGCGGCCAGATCGTGGACGAAAATGACGGGCCTGAACCCATGTTTGCCGGTGTGCGCATCAGTGATGCAGATAGTAGCAATATGTCCGGCTACAGCCTGCGGGTTGAAAATTATGATGTGAACAACGCGCGGATCAGTTGGACAAACCAAGCCGGTATATCGGTCGCTGCCACGCAGACTGCCCCAGGAGTCATGACGTACACCGCCAGCGGCACAGCGTCTATTGGCAGTTACCAAGCGTTAATCAACTCGTTTAGAGCCGAAGCACTGGGCGAGCGGCCCAGGGAAGAGATCATGGTCACGCGGCACCGGATTCTGGATGACCAGGGCCAGTGGTCGGCTGTGCACACAACCAATGTGCTCGTCAATGAAATTCCTGACCCGCCCACCATTGATGCAATCAGCAACCCTGAGCTGCGCCTGCCGGATATGGCCGTTGACACAGTTATGGTTAGTGAGAATGCCGGGCCGCAGCAGGTCTTCACCTCCTTGAATGTGGCCGATCTGGACAGCCCCAATCTCACCTCCTATGTGATTGCGCTGAGTGGCAACGACCCGAATACCGTTACCTTCACAGCCAGCCCGCCGACGGGAATCAGCGTTACGATTGCTGATGATGCCATCACCTTTACCGGCAATGCCGCAATTGCTCTGTACCAGCAGGCTGTAGCCTCGATCCGCGTGGAAGTGCAGGGAGAAAAACCAGAGCAAATCACAATCCAGACCAGGCACTATGCCTATGATGACACCATTATCTCGCCCACAGACCCCCGGCACGACAGCACCGGCCCGATCCGCTCCAACACAGACCGGATTGATATTATGGTGAACGAAATCCCGGACGTGCCTGAAGTGACAATCACGCCGAACCCGGACATACCACGCTGTGACGCAGGCTGTTTGATTCTCGATGAGAATGCAGAGCCTTACGAGCTGTTTACAGAAGTCACAATCGCGGATGTGGACAGCGGCATGATGACGCAATACCGCATCGAGATGAGCGATTTTAATCTAGATGAGCTGGCCATCACCGCCACACCGCCTGCAGGCGTCAGTTTTTCCTATGATGCCACTGGCGTAACCTTTACCGGTCTGGCTTCAATTGCCGATTATGAAGCAGCAGTGCGTTCGATCCGCGCCCAGGTGCTGACCGAAGAGCCGGTGCAACTCCAGATCACACTGACCCATATAGTCTGGGACGACACCGCAACCGATCCGGATGACGTGGGCAAGGATGCAAACGGGCCGCTCGCCTCAGTGCCAGATGAAAACTGTATCACTATCAACGAAATCCCGGATGAGCCTGAGCTTGAGGTAACGCTGAACCCGAAAATCCCTCTCTGTGCTATGGGGTGTCTGGTTTTAAAGGCAAGTCAAGGCCCGGTGCACCTGTTCAGCGCTGTCAACATCAGCGATGCGGATAGTGAATCCATGAGTAAATACCAGATAGCCATGTCCAGGCCACTACGAATGGGCGATATAAAATTCTATGCCGATATGCCGTCAAACCTGAGCTTTTCCTATGACCGCAATGAGATAACCATCAGTGGCCACGGTACGGTTGCAGAATATGAAGCAGCGGTCATGTCCATTTATGCCCAGGTACGCGGCAACGATCCGGTTGAATTGCATATTACTATGACCCATGTGGTCTGGGATGACACTGCAAACGATCCGGCTGATGTGGGTAAGGATGCTAATGGGCCGCTCAGCTCGAACGCAGTTGAAAATTGTATTGATATTCGGAAGGTTCCTGCGAAGGTGATTGCGGCACCACCGCAGCCTCTGGAGGAGCTGCCGGTTAGGCGGCATATTGAGCCACCGGCAATCAATTTTGCCATTCTGCCCTACGATCTGGATACCCTCCTTCCGCATCACCTGCATATCACTCATCTGGTCAACAACGACTGGCAAGAGCTGGCAGCCCAGACCGATGCGCAGGCAAGCGGGCTGACTGTATCCGGCCAGGCTCAATCTCTTCTGCAGGCAGCAGAAGAAAACGTGCGCCTGGCTGAAGAGCTGAACGGCCAGAGTTTTGTTCATCCGCTGAGCTATCTGTATTTTACAGATACGGTACAGCTTGCCAAACCCACCCAGTCCATACTGTGAGGCCCGCCATGACGGTACGATTTTTTCTTCTTTTGGCGTGCCTGGCTCTCACCCTTCCGGCTCGTGCCCTGGCTGCCGAACCGGCAGACAGGAGCCAAGAACTGGGCGGCATCATCAAATCAAAGCATGAACTGGTGGTACTGGCTCCCATGTCGGGCGTCATTACCGCAATAAAGGCATCGTTAGACGACACCTTCAAAAAAGGTGATACGCTTGTTAGTTTTGACTGCTCCAACCTGGGCGCGCAGGTAAAGGCCACCAAGGCGCAACTTGCCAGGGCAAATGTTGCCGGAAAAATGCAGGCAGAAGCATTTAAGCATGCAGTAGTCTCGGAAAAGGAAATGCTTTTGTCCCGCCATGAGGCTGCCGCCGTGGCAGCACAACTGCAGGCTGCTCAGGCGGAAATGCGCAAATGCTCCTTTATTGCACCCTTCAGCGGCCAGGTGGTGGAGGTATCTGCAAGTAAAGGTGATTTTGTGCAACAGGGCATGCCGCTTCTCGCCCTGGTTGATCCAAAAAGCCTCTATGTCCAGATGTCTGTGCCGGAAGCAGAGTGGAACAACTTTGCCCAGGGCACTGCCCATTCTGCCACCGTGTCTGTACTCGGTGAGACCGTGAACGCCACCGTTAGTGAACGGTCAAATTTTATCAATGATAATCAGTATTTTACCGCCAAATTGAGCTTTTCATCAGAGCTGCCCATAACCCCCGGCATGCGCGTGGTGGTCAGATGAGTACCGTTGAGCAGGACTATAAGCAGGCGCTCAGGCTCCTGGCAGCCAACCTGGAGCATTTCAAGGCAATCGCATTTGAAAAGGCTCCAGCCCGGAAAATGCAAATCTTCCTGCTCAACTGCTCCATGTATTGCGGTACCAGCTTCTATTTATCCCTGACCAGAGGGAAGCGTATTCTCGCTGAAACCGGCACCAAGAGCGATACGCAAACCT
>CAZEIT010000223.1:2042-4398 GCA_964512515.1 uncultured Desulfobulbus sp. | reverse complement strand
TACTTTGCCAACAAACTCGACATTCTTCTTTCCGTTTTTGCCCAGGAAACGGAAAAACTCATCAACGAGGTCGGTATTTTACTCAATGCCGAAGCAGATGTACAAAAAAAACTGGCCATCTTCATCAGTCACCACCTGCAGGCCATGCGTAAAAACCGTTCTCTGGCGGAGGTGATTCATATAGAGCTGCGGCAGACCAGTAAGTTGATCCGCGAGTATCGCAGCAACTCCTTCAGTGAATATCCGGATATCATTGCCGCCATTATTGCCGAAGGCCAGGAGCAGGGAGTGTTCCGGCCAGAAATTGACGTAGAGCTGGCAAAGCTGGCTCTTTTTGGCGCGCTGGATGAAAGCTCACGTCTGTGGCTGGTCAATGGGGCAGACCTTGACCACGCGGCCAGTCAACTCGCCCAGCTTTTTCAGCAAGCCTTCAGCTTACCAACTGCAGCATCCTCGTAATCTGCCCAAAGTCCCCGCCGCTCAGTTAGGGCGTGGACGAAACGGTGATGCTGATCACCTCGTATTCCCGTAGGCCTCCCGGCGTCTTCACCACCACCTCGTCATCTTCTTCTTTACCCAAAAGGGCTTTGCCCAGGGGAGAGAGGAAGGAGATAGTCCCCTTTTTCACATCAACCTCTTCCGGGCCCAGGAGCTGATAGGTGACTTCACTTTCCGTCAGTACATCAAAGAGGGTAATAACGGTGCCAAAAACAACGCGATCCGTCCGTACTGTTGAGCAATCAATAATTTCAGCACGGCTCAGTTTGTCCTTCAGAGACAGTATCCGTCCCTCAACCATGCCTTGTCGCTCCTTGGCGGCGTGATATTCGGCATTCTCGCTCAGATCACCGTGGGCCCGGGCGGTTTCTATCGCCTTTATGATTTCATGCCGCTCCACCCGCTCCAGGCGCTCCAACTCCTCACGAAGCTGCCTGCTTCCGGTTACCGACATCGGGATACGTTCAACCATCTCTTCACTCCTTGATCGTGCTGCATGTTCTTAGTTGCGCACCGACGTGCACTTGCGGTGCTTGGAAATAAAAAAATTCCCGCCAGTATCTGCGGGAATTTGGACAACAAAGTAATTCCAATTCCATATCAAAACGTTATCTGTGCCGGCCCTGGAAAATGCTTGCAGGATGTACCTCTAGGTACGCACTCGTCACATTTTCCTCGCCTCTTGATTCACATCTTTGCTCTGGAACTGGAAGGCAGGTGTCGCCGGCGCGTTCAGCTGCCCCTGCTGTAAAAATCTTTAATTGTTTCCACCACGTAGGCAATCTGTTCAACCGTAAGATCCGGATAGATCGGCAAGGCCAGGGAGGTGGCTGCAGCCTGTTCCGCCACCCTGAAATGCTGGTTGCGGCTCACCTGGGTAGGCAGACATTCCTGCTGGTGCAGGCAGAGCGGGTAATAGATTTCGCAACCGATCTGCTTGTCCTGCAGATACTGGCGCAGTTCGTCCCGCCGGGGTGAGCGAATAATAAATTGATTGTAAATATGATGGCGGTGTTCAGCCGCGCCCGCAATCCCGGCATAGACTTCCATTGGCAGTTCGACCGGGTTATTGACTAAGCCTGCTTCTGCAAAGAATTGCCGATATTTTGCGGCGTTCTCAGCCCTGGCCTGGTGCCACTGATCCAAATGATCAAGCTTGACCGCAAGCACTGCCGCCTGCACCGCATCCAGCCGAAAGTTGCCGCCCACCCGCTGGTGAAAGTATTTTGGCTCTGCGCCATGATTGCGGATAGAGCGCACGATACCGGCAAAATCACTGTCTGATGTCGTGAGCATGCCGCCATCGCCGATGCCGCCGAGGTTTTTGCTGGGGAAAAAAGAAAAACAACCGCACAGCCCCAGGCTGCCTGCCCGCTGCCACTGCACCGAGCCATCTGCCCGCACAAATGGATACTCCGCACCAATGGCCTGGGCTGCATCTTCAATCACCGGTATCCCATATTCGGCTGAGAGGGCGGCAAAGCGCTGCATGTCCGCGCACTGGCCATAGAGATGTACCGGCAGGATTGCCTTGATCTTTTTGCCGTTTTTACGATCAGCCGCAAGCATTGCCTCGGCCTGGGCTGCATCCATGTTAAAGCTGTCTGGATCGATATCAACAAAAACCGGCCAGGCACCCAGGCGCAATACCACTCCCATGGTGGCGAAAAAGCTGTAGGGCGTGGTCAGAACCAGGTCATCACGGCCAATATCCAAAGACATCAGGGCCGCCAGCAAGGCGTCTGTGCCGCTGGACAGGCCTACCCCAAACGATGTGCCGCAGTAGGCGGCAATGCGCTCTTCAAAGGCGCTCACCTCCGGGCCAAGGATATAGCCCGTGGAATCCAGCACCCGGGTC
>CAZEIT010000223.1:0-2032 GCA_964512515.1 uncultured Desulfobulbus sp. | reverse complement strand
GGGTCAAGGCAGCAAGCATCCGGGGCCGCAACTGTTCCAGTTGCGGCTGCAAATCAAGCAGGGGGACTTTCATGAATATATAATGCGGAAAATTAAGAGGTTATTCATCGCGCCCAGCCGGGCCGGCTGCAGCAACAATGGCGTCGCCATCAAGGAAATCCTGGATATCGGGCAAGTCTTTTTCCAGTTGCCGCCGCAGCTTTTTCAACAAATTGGCTTCAATCTGGCGCACCCGCTCGCGGGAAATGCCGAATTCATCGGCAATGGTTTGTAGGGTCTTCGGCTCATCAGTGAGTAGACGCGCCTGTAGGATCATCCGCTCTTTTTCGTTGAGTTTATCGTCAATTGCGGCCAGCACCTCGCCCAAACGTTCGCGCATCTGCTGGCTGGCCACCATCTCTTCAATACCAGGGCCATCCGAGGGAAGAAAGCTTTTTTGTTCGTCTTCGGAGTCGTTTCGTACCGGTGCTTCCAGGGAAACATCCCAGTTATCCATACGCTGGCTCATCTCAACGACTTCGCTTTCCTTGACGTTCAAACGTTCGGCTAACAGCTTGACATCAGGCTTGAAACCCTGGGATTCTAAAAGCTTCTTTTCCTTGTTTAGGCTGAAAAAGAGTTTGCGCTGGGCCTGGGTGGTGCCGATTTTCACGAGCCTCCAATTATCCATAATAAATTTAAGGATATAGGCGCGAATCCAGTAAGCGGCATAGTAGGAAAACTTGACCCCGCGGTAGGGATCGAATTTTTTGGTGGCCTGCACCAAGCCAACATTGCCCTCCTGCACCAGATCCATGAAATTCTGCATCCAGTATTTCTGAAAATCCATCGCCACTTTGACCACCAGGCGCAGATTGGATGAAACCAGCCGGTAGGCGGCATTGGGGTCGCCGGTTTCCTTGAAGCGGATCGCCAAGTCCTCGGTTTCCTCGCGACTAAGCAGCTCATACTGGCTTATTTCCTGCAAATAGCGATGCAGGGCGGGGTTGCTGACCGCAGGAAGATTTTCCTCATTTTCTATCAAAACCAGAGGCTGGTGCAAGGGTTCTTCAGCCTGTAGTTCAATGGTATCGTCTTCTTTCATCCGTTCCTAAAATAGCTACAAAAACAAGCCCGATGCAGGATGGCCACCACCCTGTGGGTTTTTTGTACACAAACTGTACTCGAATTAAAAAAAAAAAACACTGTAATCTGCCTGCAGCACCTCTTGTTTAATTTCCTGGTATTATGTGCTATGAATGCACAGACCTATCTTTCTTTCCTTCATTTTGACACCCATGAACAACATTAGAAACTTCAGCATCATTGCCCATATAGACCATGGCAAATCCACCCTGGCCGATCGCCTCATCCAGCTCTGCGGCATGGTGAGCGACCGGGAGTACAAAGACCAGCTCCTCGACAACATGGATATCGAACGGGAGCGCGGCATCACCATCAAGTCGCAAACCATCTGCCTGCCCTACCGCGCCCAAAACGGGCAAAATTATACTCTCAACCTGGTAGATACGCCCGGGCATGTGGATTTCAGCTACGAGGTCTCGCGGGCGCTGTCCTCCTGCGAGGGTGCGCTCTTACTCATCGACGCGGCTCAGGGTGTGGAGGCCCAAACCCTGGCCAACCTGTACCTGGCCATGGAAAATGATTTGGCCATCATCCCGGTTATCAACAAGATAGATTTGCCCGCAGCTGAGCCCGAGAAAATCGCCGCCCAGATCGAAGAAGACCTGGGCCTTGATGCAGCCACCATTCAGCGCTGCTCCGCCAAAACCGGGGCCGGTGTGGCGGAGCTTTTGGAAGCGATTGTCACCCACCTGCCCGCGCCGGTGGGCGATGCGAATAAGCCCCTGGAAGCCCTGATTTTTGACGCCAGCTACGATCCTTACCGGGGCACGGTCATTTCGGTGCGCATCATGAACGGTACACTGAAAAACGGCGATACTATCGTTTTTATGTCCAACGGCGCTGAATACCGGGTTGAGGAGCTGGGCCATTTCCGCCTGCGTCGGGAGGCGGCCAAGCAGCTCAGCGC
>CAZEIT010000222.1:0-4417 GCA_964512515.1 uncultured Desulfobulbus sp. | reverse complement strand
CCGCTCCGGCCGGCAGGGTCAATTGCAAGCCACCCTGCCGCAGCAGCGCAGCAAAACGCACCGGCCCAAGCTGCTCCAGCACTTCCACTGCAGGCACATTGAGGGACTTGGTCAGGGCTTCAGCCGCGCTCACCGGCCCGTTAAAAGACTGCTGAAAATTTCCGGGCTGGTAGCCGCCAAAGCTGCGCGGCACATCTGCCAAAAGTGATTCCGAATGAATCAACCCCTCGTCCAGGGCCATGCCGTAGAGAAAGGGTTTCAGCGTGGAGCCGGGCGAACGCAAGGCGGTTACCATGTTCACATGGCTGAAACGGGCAGGATCGTTGAAATCTGCGGAGCCGCTATAGGCGCGCACCTCGCCGGTATCATTTGCCATGACCAAGACCGCCATGGACACCCTGGGCGGCCGTTGCTGCGCCCGGTCCAGCACTAATTGTTCAACTGTGGCCTGCATCTGGCTGTCAATGGTGCTGACGATGCGCTTTGCCTGCGGCAGTTGACGGCTCAGCCGTTCGGCAAGAAGCGGCGCAAGCTGCGGTGATGCCAAGGAAAGGGCGTAAACCGGCTCTTCTCTGGCATCGCGCAGGGTCTCTGCCAGCCATACCCTTTGCAGGCGATCAAGCACCTTATCCCTTGCAATCTGGGCCCGCTCAGGATAGCGGTCTGGCCGCAAACGAGACGGACTTTGCGGCAAAACTGCCAGGAGCGCAGCCTCGGCATGACTGAGACGCAGGGAGGGTTTACCATAGTAGCTGCGGCTGGCCGCCTCAACCCCTTCTAAAACCCCACCCATGGGGGCGTGGTTAATGTAACAGGTAAGGATGGCATCCTTGGAGTAACGCAGTTCAAGCTGCAGGGCTCGCAGGATTTGCTGCAGCTTGCCGGCAGGGGTGCGTGGTATAGGCTCCAGGAGGCGTGCCGTCTGCATGGTGAGGGTGGAGCCACCGGAAATGACACGGCCGCTCTTCAGCCACTGCCATGCCGCTCGCGCCAGCGCCGCCGGGTTCACGCCCGGGTGCCGATAAAAAAACCGGTCTTCATAGGTGAGCAACGCTTCTAGATAGCGTGGCGACACCTCTTCAAGCTGTACCGGATAGCGCCATATATGTTTGCTGTCTGGAAAGGCGCGCAAGAGCGCGCCATCTTTGGCAAGAACTACCTGGGCAAAAGAGGTGCCGGCATCCAGAGATGGTGGCGGCCAGAGACGATCAAATGCGAACAGGGCAGCCGTAATTGCTGCAAAAAAAAAGAAAAAGCCCAGAAACCGAGAATACCAGGGTCGTTGCATGGGTGCATTCAGCCAGGGTGATATTCAAAAAGCCTGCCTGGAAAAAACTCCAGGCAGGCTTTTACCGCTCTTCTGGCTGCGGCAGCAAGCAGGAATCACATCCTGTGCTTATTTATCCTTGCTGTCGGCATTTTGAGTCAGTCGCCGCTCATCACCACGCACACCAATATGGCAGGTGGTACAACGGGTATCGGAGGCAAAGGCCGCCTGACCGTTGTGACATGCTCCACAGTATTTGCCATCATACAGAGCCTGCATAACGAACTTCTCGGGCTGCTCTTCTGCTGCGCCGATGCGGGTTTCAAACAGGCGCGGATGGCAGTCTGCACATTTCAGGCCCATGTCCACATGGCCTTTATGCTCGAATACCACGGTACGTACCGGCTTCTGGAAGTAAATCCGTTCCGGTGCAACCATGTTGCTGTCGTGGCAGCGCATACAGTTTTGCTCTCCCACCGTGGCAAAGGCATCATTGCCGTTGTGGCAGACACCGCAGTACTGCCCCTTGTCAAAGGAGTCTGCATGGGTGTAGTCACCCTTGGCACGGGCAGCGCCCCACTTCTGCTCAAAAATTCCGTTGTGGCATTCAGCGCAGGCGATCTTGTGGTTCACCACATGGGTACGGTGGCTGAACAACTCCTTCATCGGTTCAACGCTGATTACCTTGGTATCGCCCAGGTAATCCAGACGGTTGGCATCGGCAACTGCAGGCTGAGCCGCCGGAACCGGTGCAGCCGCCTCTTCCTTGGCCTCTTCAGCGGTCAGCAGATTTACCCCGATAAAACCAGCGGCCAGGGTAAGGGTCAGCGCCAGCAGCAACTTCCTATATCCTTTCATCACGCTCACCCCCTTCAGGCTACGGTATCATTCATGTAAAAAACATTGGGCAGAGCCCCTGTTTCAGGACGCAGCACCCACAAAACCGTTTCTGGACGGTGCACCAGTTTGTACACCTCGCTTTCCGGATCGCTCAAATCGCCAAACACGCGCACATGGGCCGGACAAGCCTCGGCACAGGCAGTATTGGTTATACCCTTGGACAAACGCGAATCCAGACAGAAGTCGCACTTGTCAACCGCACGCTTTTCTTCGCTGAAATAACGGGCATTATACGGACATGCTGCCATACAGGTCTTGCAGCCGATACATTTTTTATCCTCCATGACAACAATGCCCGTGGTCTTGTCCTTGTAGGTGGCCACTGTGGGGCAGACGCGTACGCAGGGGGGCTCGTTGCACTGGTTGCAAAGCACAGGCACAAAAATGGTTTCCTGCTGTTCTGGGCCAATAGCGCGCTTCTGTTCCAGGATGATGGTACGGTACCCGTACTCAGGCACGTGGTTGGTTTTGACACAGGCATCCATGCAGAGTTGACAATCAACACAGAGGTTCTGCCGCATGACCATGCTGTAATGCGGTTTGTAGGGATAGTTTCCGCTGGGATAGGCGGAGCCTGGCACCGCAGCCATAGCCTTCCGTACCGGTGACAGCGAAAGAATGGAGCCGCCGAGAAACAGCCCTGTAATGGCAAAGCCGGCGCGAAGAAAGGTTCGGCGTTCAAGTGGGGGGAGCTGGTCCACTCCCTCGTTGGCTAACTTTTCCAGTTCATTGATGTTCATTCCCTTTCCTCTGCAAAATAAATAAGTTGGATACCGTAAAGATGCCCGTCCTAACTCAGTGGCTGTCTCAAACAAGTCAGCCTACATGATACATGAACACGTGCAAATAACTTGTACCACAGGCCAGCATGAACCCCGCAATATTCATACCGTAAAAAAAACATGAACGCAAGATTTCGCGCAAGTAATCATGTGGAAACAGGATATGCCGGTTAGCAAACGCTGCGCCTGTTCACTCTGTCTTGGGCAAATCAGGCTCTTCTTCAACACACCGCCTTTAGCGAGGGATAGTCGGTAATTATGCCGGTAACGCCGCAACCTGCCAGATAGCGCCAGCGCTCGCAGTCATTGACTGTCCAGGCATGAACCGCATAGCCGTTTTGCACCAAGCTTTGCACCAGTCCGGCATCGAGTCTGCTGTGATCCGGATGACAGGCGCAGGCATCAATGGAGGTTAGAAGTTTGAGCAGATTGGTCGGAGCCTCACCGCCATACAAGATAGCCCTGGAGATAAAAGGAGCATGACTGCGGCACTGGCGCAGCATGTCGTAGTTGAAGGAAGAGAGCAGCGCCAGGGCGGTGCAGTCTGCCGCCACAACACGCTGGATCACCCGGCCAACCAAAAGTGAATTCCTGACCGGATCGCCCTGATCTTTCAGTTCGATATTCAAGGGCATCCGGTACAGCCTGGCCCAGGCCAGGGTCTCAGTCAGAGTGGGGATGCTTTCCCGCGTGGAAGGCAGGTAAGATGACATAGGGCCGGCGCCAACCAGCACCGTCTGCCCTTCGTGCGAATAGGGACTGAACCAACTGCCCAGATCAAGGTGGCGCAACTGGTCAAGCCGCCATTGATCCACCCGGCAGGTGTCCAGCCCCAGACCAGGGCCGATTTCGACTGCATTGCTGCAGCGTTCCAGGTGGTCGTCGTGGTAAATTACCACCTCATTGTCACGACTGAGCCGCACATCAAGCTCCACCATGTGGCTGCGGCCAAGGCTTGCCATAAAGGCGCTGCGCGTATTTTCAGGAAAACAGGCCCGAAAGCCGCGGTGAGCAATGATACGCAGACCGCGCCTGGGCGTGCGCCGCCATGCCATGGCCAGCCTGCCCTGTGCGCGGAGATCAGCAGTCATGTAGCCCTCCCTATTTAATCACCAGAGGATGATTGGCTCTGGGCCGTGCATGCGCCTTTCTGATAATCAGATCAGCCAGCTCATTGCGATCATCCGGCTCGGGTGGAAAGGATTCAGCCAGCATGGCGCCAATGCGCTCCACCACCCTGACTGTGGCCGCACCCTGCTCATGACCACGGATACCGCTAACCAATTCCTGCACCAGTTCCTGCCAGGTGGAAGGCGGCAACACTGCGTTGATACCGCTGTCGGCCAGTATCCACACCCTTCGCTCCAACACCGAGATAAAAACCAGCACCCCTGTTGCCTGGCGGGTATGGTGCAGGTTTTCACTGTAAAAGCTGAGCAGCGCCTTACGCTCCGCCCAGCGTTCAATG
>CAZEIT010000221.1:0-4447 GCA_964512515.1 uncultured Desulfobulbus sp. | reverse complement strand
TACAATCCGGGCGAGGCCAATTCCGTGGCCACCCTCAAGAAAATTGAGGCCTACATGGCGGATAAGCCGGAATTAGAGCTGGTGAGTGCGGCCGCCACCAAGACTTCGGAGGTGCTGGGCGCGGCCCGCTCGCTGGTGGGCAAGGCGGATGTGCTCTATATCACCCTCGACAACACCGTGGTCAGCGCCCTGGAGGCGGTGATTCAGGTAGGTGAGCAGAACAAGCTGCCGGTCTTCAATGCGGATACGGATTCGGTTTTTCGTGGCTCCATTGCTGCGGTTGGCTTTGACTACTACGATGTCGGCCGTCTCTGCGGCGAGTACGCCGCCAAAATCCTGGCGGGCGAAAAGCCCGGCGACATTCCGGTGAGCAGGCCGGATCGCCTGCGCCTGGTGATCAACCCCAAGGCGGCCGCAAAAATGGGTGTGCAGATTCCGCCGGAAGTGACGGCCAAGGCTGCGGATATTGTTGGCCAATAATCAGGCGCGCAGCCATCCCCCTGGTTGCCGCCCAATCGTTTCGTTTTAACCAGTTCTCTTTTTCTATGCTCAGTGCCATTGCCTTCTACGGTGCGCTGGAAACCGGGCTCATCTATGCCCTGGTGGCCTTCAGCATCTTCCTCAGCTTCCGGGTGCTCGATTTTCCGGATTTAACCGTGGATGGCAGCCTGCCCCTTGGCGCTGCCGTGGCGGCAACGCTCATCCTCGCAGGATGGCATCCCTGGCTGGCCACCTTTGCAGCCATGCTGGCCGGTATGGTGGCGGGTCTGGTTACCGCGCTTTTGAACGTGAAGCTGAAAATCCTCAACCTGCTTGCCTCCATCCTCACCATGACCGCGCTCTATTCGGTCAACCTGCGCATCATGGGTAAGCCCAATGTGGCCCTTCTCGGCGAGGATACCGTGCTCACACCCTGGCAGGCCCTACCTGTGCCCTACTACCTGGTAAGCGTGCTGCTCTTTGCCCTGGTGATTGCCGTGGTGCTGGGACTTTTATGGCTCTTTATGAAATCGGAGATTGGCCTGGCCATGCGGGCCACCGGTGCAAACCCAGCCATGGCAAGGGCCCAGGGTATTGCCACCGGCCGTATGATCATGCTTGGGGTGGCCCTGGCAAACGGGTTGGTTGGCCTGGCCGGGGCGCTCTTTGCCCAGAGTCAGGGTTCGGCGGATGTGACCATGGGCGTGGGCGCGATTGTTATTGGCCTTGCCTCGGTGATAGGCGGCGAGGCCATCCTTAACCCCAAAACCGTGCTGCGTGCGCTTGTGGGCTGTGTGGTGGGCGCGGTGGTCTACCGCCTGGCCATTGCCCTGGCCCTCAATGGAGATTTTATGGGCTTGAAGGCGCAGGATCTGAACCTGATTACGGCTGTTCTGGTCACACTGGCCATAGTTCTTCCGGGGGTGCGGCGCGGCGTGCAGCTTCGCCGTGGCAAGCCATGATAGACGCGCGCGATCTGCATCTCACCTTTGCCAAGGGTACGCCCCTTGAAAACCACGCCCTGCGCGGCATGAGCGTAACCCTTGAGGCGGGGGAATTCGTCACCGTTATTGGCTCCAACGGGGCGGGCAAATCCACCCTGCTCAATGCCTTGGCGGGCGAGGTGCTCGTTGACCACGGCTCGATTGTGATCGACGAGGTGGATGTCACCCGCCTGCCCACGCACCAGCGCGCAGCCCGGGTGGCGCGGGTCTTCCAGAATCCGCTTGCCGGCACCTGCGAACGCCTGACCATCGAGGAAAATCTGGCCCTGGCCATCAAGCGGGGTCAGCCGCGCGGTTTGGGCGCAGCGGTCAAGGCCCGTTATATGAGCCGTTTCAAGGAGGTGTTGGCCGGGCTGGACTTGGGCCTGGAAACGCGCCTGAAAGACCGCATGGGGCTTTTGTCCGGCGGTCAGCGCCAGGCCGTGAGCCTGCTCATGGCCAGCATGACGCCATCAAGCATTTTGCTTTTGGATGAACACACCGCAGCGCTCGACCCGAAAACCGCAGCCTTTGTGCTCAAGCTGACCAAAGAAATCATCGCGGCCCAAGAGCTCACCACCCTGATGGTTACCCACAGCATGCGTCAGGCCCTGGAGGTAGGCACCCGCACCCTTATGCTGCATCAGGGCCGAGTAGCCTTTGATATCCAAGGCGAGGAACGGGCAGGTATGCAGGTGGCTGATCTGCTTAAACTCTTTGAACGCCAGCGCGGTGAAGCCGTCAGCGATGATGCCTTGTTGCTGGGGTGAGAAACAAAGAGGTCTGCTCTAATCATACTGTTATCTTTTTAAATTCGAAGAAAAACATCATATTGATATTGATGAAAAAGATGAAAACGCCAAGATTGCCTACTATATTAAATAAAAATATTGTTACATTTTTATTTGCACCATTTATTGTAATGGTGATCTATCATGGTATGCCTTATGTATATAAGGGAGTATTTGTAATAAAACAAAAAATTGAACGGATTAAACAACCAGATCTAAGTTGGACTATGGTTAATGTGAATTACACTATGGTTCAAGGGGATGCACACCTTATTCAAATTAAAGGAGGGAAAACAATTTTAATTGATGCTGGGCATGCTGAACCTGCAAAAAATAAGCTTGTTTCTTTTATAAGGAATAAAAAAATATCAACAATTGATAGTATATTTATTTCACATCCTCACCTTGATCATTATGGTGGAGTGAAATCTATAATAGATGAAGAGATTAAAGTTGAAAAAATTTACTTCAACATTCCGAGCAAAAAAAATTGTGACAAAGAGATTCCTTGGGGTTGCAATTATGATGATATATTGAAAACCATAAAAAAATTGCAAGAAAATGGTGTGGAAGTAAAAACAGCATTTCCAAATCAGTCCTTCGACCTTGGTAACGATGTAACATTGAATATTCTTTATGCTTTCGATGGGATAAACACACCAGTTGGGGAGACTGATGTTAATGATTTATCCCTAATTATGATGCTGGATTATTCTGGATTTAAATTTTTATTTACAGGTGATTTAAATCAAAAAATTGGCCACTACTTATCAACCGTTTCAAAAGATTTGACTGCAACTGTTATAAAAGTTCCTCATCATGGAACCGAGGGATTGGCTCCAAATGTTTTTTTTGAGAAAGTTAATGCTGAGTATGCCTTGATCCCTTCTCCGAAACATCTTTGGTGCAGCGAGAGAAGTGCAAGACCAAGAAACTGGTTTAAGGAAAAAAATGTTCCTGTATACGTAAATGGATTTCATGGGAATATCGAAGTGATGATAAAAAATAGAGAATTAAAGATTAATGTTGATCATGACACAGAAATCAATTGCGAATTATGAATATCTACAAATGTATAAATGGACACTTTAATCGCACCGTTTTGTTTGCTTTACTCATTGCATGCCGCGATTAAAGCTGGTTATTCCGTCCGTCAGGCAACCACATGGCGACCATTTATCATTCTCACCTAGTTACGCAGTACGTAAAGCGCAATCGGGTATTTCTTCTTGGAGCAGGCTTTTTGCTGGGGTTGGCGTTTCTCTGAAGGAGGACGGTTCGCCAAGGCAATAAAGAAATTTTCTCTCGAATGCCCCGGTATCTCTTCTCTTGTCGAGAATTACGCGAAGGAAAGCAACGGTGCCCTAAACGACGATTTTGAACAGCCGCAAGTCAGTTTTTCGCACACTGTACTTCCTCGAACGCATAGAACGTAGAGAATACGGAGGCGCTGAGAGGTGGTGCGAGAACAAAAGAATTGTAGGCTGAATCCCATACACATGAACAAAGAAAACGGCATCATATCAAAGTGGGATGAGGCCAAGGGCTTTGGCTTCATAACGCCGCAATCTGGTGGTAAGCCGGTATTTTTTCATATCACAGCCTACAGCCATGCGCACAGACGGCCAGTTGAAAACCTGCGCGTGCAGTATTCGCTTTCCAAGGATCAGCGGGGTCGGCCCTGCGCTGTCGGCGTCACCCCAATACAGGGCCACAAAGAACTGCGGCTGGATGCCAAACAAAAAATCTTCTCCCTCATCCTGCTTGGCCTTTTTGCCTCTCTGCTCTTGTACCTGTCACTGTCGCATCGAATTCCGCTGCAGTTCATCTACCTCTATGCTGCCATGAGCGTGGCGGCCTTCTTCCTCTACTCCAAAGACAAGAAAGCGGCTCAATGGGGGGGCTGGCGAACACCTGAGCAAACCTTGCATCTTGTCTCGCTTCTCGGCGGCTGGCCTGGAGCAGGGCTTGCGCAAAGCTTTTTGCGGCATAAATCGAAAAAGCTCTCCTTCCGCATTATCCATTGGATAACCGTGCTCATCAATTGCGGCGCACTCTATTGGATGACAAGGATGGAAGGGAGGATATGGCTGAGGACTCTTCTCCAATCGTATTCTATCGGTTGATTCCAATTCCATATCAAAGATGATATCAAGGAGGCGAGGCAAATGCGACGCAGGCGTACATACAGGT
>CAZEIT010000220.1:0-4452 GCA_964512515.1 uncultured Desulfobulbus sp. | reverse complement strand
TTTTCTCCATGATCAGCGGCACCACCAGCATGGCCTGAGGGCGCTCGTGGGCGCATATTTTCTGCAACACCGCTGGAGTCGGTGTTTTGGCGGCATAGGCAATGCGGCAGCCCTGGATAAGCGGCATGAGGAAGCCCACCGTGAACTCATAGGCATGGGAGAGCGGCAAGACCGACACAAAGACCGAGCCTAGAGCAAGCTGAATAAGCTTGGCTGTAGCATGGGCATTGGCGCAGAGGTTGGCGTGGCTAAGCATGACTGCCTTGGAAAAGCCGGAGGTGCCCGAGGTGTAGAGAATGCTTGCCAGATCATCCGGCATGACCTGAGGGAAAGGTTCTTGTTCCTGGCCGGATTGCAGCAGCAGAAAGCCTTCCTGCAGAAAGGTGCTAAAAGGAATCGGGGTCAGCAAGCCGGTTTTATCCAGACAGTCATCCAATCCTATCAGGGTCTGAAGCGGTCTTTTCAAATCATAAATTTTTTCCAACTGCCGCTTGCTGATAAAAAGGGTGTCGCAGCCAGCCTGGCCGAGGATATGGTGGACATCCGCCTCCGGAGTTTCCGGAAAAACAGGAACTACGCTTGCCCTCAGACGCACCACTGCCAGATAGGCTATTGCCCAGCAATGGGAATTTTCCCCCAGAATGGCCACCCGGCTGCCCTCACCTACCCCGGCCTGTCGCAACCGGAGTGCCAGAGCAAAAATATGTTCATGCAGGGAGCTGTAGCTAAGGGGCGGCTCCTGAGCAATGCCGATGGCAGGATGAATTCCGAACTGGGAACAGCTCAGATCCACAAGATCGTTGATGGTGGTGGTGTTGGCACGCACAACCGGCAGATTGGCAACACCTGCCTCCGAAGGCATTAAGGTGTTTTCTTTTATTATTCCAATAGATTGGCCTTCAAGCCCCTCTCTCTGTATCGCAAGCTCCTGCCTTGTCTCAGCCACAACATGTCCCCTTTCGAAGGAAAAACCCGTTCGCCCAAGCATATCCATAACCCATTTTTTCAAAAAAATAGAGCAATTTCCTTGACATGCCAAAAAAATGGCGTTTATGGTGAGATATCTTTCGCGCTTCAAAGTATTCACCCAACCTCAACGCCTCAGGTCGATCATGCGCCTTTTTCTAAACGCCCTGACGGGTCTGTTTACTCTCTTACTGGTCGTGTCACTGGTGCCATCCAGCCTGGATGCCGCGCCAGGCAAACAGCGTTTGGCTGATCAAAGTAAAACAAAGGCCAGTGTTGCCGCCCAATCAAGCCGAAAAACACAGCCGGCTGTTAAGAAAAAAGCCAAGGCAACGGCTCAAAATGTCCGCACGACAAAACCAGTCGTCAAGGCACAGTCTAAAGTTGCAACCAGTGCTGCCCGTAAAGCCAAACCCGTTGCCAAGGCAAAAACCACCAAAAAACAACAGGCCGTCGCAGCAGCATCTCAAAAGAGTCGCAGCAAGCAAACAGTCCGCTCGCAGGTGCAACCACCAAGCAGCCAAAGTCGGCAAACCCTGGCCGCACGCAGCAAGGCCCCCAGGAACCAGCCGGCAACCAGTGCCCGCATCCATACCCGTTCCCTGCAGAGCATACCCTCGGCGGCGGCATTCAGCAGCTCCGCCACTCTACCCCTCCCAACTGACAATATTTTCAACCCGATTGAAGCTCCCCTCAAACTGACTTCCAGGAGCTACATGGTCATGGATGCGGTTTCAGGCGGAACCATTCTCGCCAAGAACCCTGACACTCCCCGGCAACCGGCATCCACCATAAAGATCCTCACCGGGCTTATTGCCTTGAAATCACTGGGCGATAACGATTCGGTTTCTGTCAGTCGCCATGCAGCCAGCATGCCGAGTTCAAAGGTGCACCTGCAGACCAAAAAAAACTACCGCGCCAACGACCTGATTAACTCTGTGCTGTTGGCATCCGCCAATGATGCCAGCGTGGCCTTGGCAGAACGTATTGCCGGCAGCGAGAGCCGCTTTGCCCAGTTGATGACCTACAGCGCCCAGCGCTGGGGAGCTCAAAATACTGTGTGCCGCACCGCATCAGGCCTTACCGCCGAGGGCCAGCAAAGCACTGCCCGCGATCTGGCGCAGCTCTTCCGGGTGGCCATGCAAGACAAGGAATTTGCCAAACGCATGCGTGAGCGTTCTGCCACCACTGCTTTTGGCAAGACCCTGCGCAACCACAACAAGGCTCTTTGGCAGCTTGATGGGGCTATGGCAGGGAAGACCGGCTACACCAATGCGGCCCGCCAAACCTATGTAGGCCAGTTCAACAGGGACGGTCACACCATTGTGGTCGCCATCATGGGCAGCGAAACCATGTGGGCAGATCTGGAAAAACTGGTTGATTACGGTTTCAAACGGAAAACCCAGGAAATGGCTCGCCTGCGCAGCCCAAACAGAATGTAAGAAGCATTCTCCACGCTGAACGGGCTAGCGTTTCTCAACAGACGACTTGGAACTTAAAAAAACCCGATCTAGTAACTACTAGACCGGGTTTTTCCATGTCAAATCTTGCACGAAAATCGCTGTTGTTAAAGTAAACGAACCGGCAGCATTGTTGTGCCAAGCCTCTGCCCCACCTTGGTAGAGACCGTTTTTGCTTTTACGCAATTTTTTTAGTTACGATTCGCTACCTGTCATTCCAATTTCAGATCACAAATAGTTAGTAAAGCAGCAAGGCGAATGCGCCCCATGCGTGCTTTTAGGTACTGAGAGAAAGAAGTATTCGCCGATGCGGCTCTGGTAACCTTGCACTATGGAATCGGCATTATTCCAATTCCATACCAAATTCCTCTTTGCGTTGACATCAGAAAATACTCCTCGAAGCACCTATTGTCGTCTGCGTCGTATTTTCTTTGCCTCCTTGATATCATCTTTGATCTGGAACTGGAATTACTTCTCTCTGATCTCCTCGTCCGTTCGGCACAACCTGCCAAAGCCGCCCGGAATGGTGCCTGAGGCCCAGAAGGCCCGGCCCTGCTTGTAGTCCACAAACCAGTAACCACCCTTTTTGCGAGGCGCATTGACAAAGATAAAGGGCTGGTTGCCGGAGAAGCAGCGATGTAGATACTGGTCGTTGGCCAGTTTGTCGCCCTCCAAGAGCGACAGCGCCTCTTCCAGGCTGGGGATGCGCCAATCGTCAAAACCGGCAAAACGCTCCTTGTTCAAACGTTCCACCTCTCGTTTGAGAGAGCGGTAGCTCATAATATCCGTACCAGCGCGCTGCCACATGAGTCCGGTGACACGGTCGCTCACGGTCAGCTCATCGCCATTATCCACAAAAGTGTTGGGAAAAGCACCGCCCGGATTACGCTCCTGATCAGGAAAATTATACTGGAAAACCGCTGCAGCCACATCTTCCTCGCTCAGTTCCTTGAAGCCATCAGGCAACCATACCCTGGCAGCGGGCTCAGCCGCGGCATCCCGACCAGGCAGGCCGGTCGGCTCAACATCCGGAACCTTATCCACCTCCAGCGGTACCACCAGGGAATCGTCTTCCGATTCAATCACATTGGCAATGAGCCAATCCTTCAGCTCCTTGTTAATGGGATGGGTTCGCTCAAAAAAGGCCACCTTGCCCTGTTCGCTTACGCACTGGCGCACCATCTCATCTGGTGCAAGGATTTCTGCCACCACCCGGGCATGCTTGATGCCGCGCTCCATGAGGCAGAGTTTGGGCGGGTCGTCCCAGGCATCAATAAAAAAGTAATAAATTCTCTCGTCCTTGCTACGCACCCGCTCCTTGCCGCCCCAGCTTTCAAAGGTGCCAAAGGTGTATTCAGGAGTCATTTCCCAGTCTATACCCGGTGCATCCGTGATTTGCAGTTGCTTAAAAAGGCCCATAAAACCTCCGTTGAAGGTTGAAGTATGAAAAAAAGGCGTTAAAATCAAACAACTTTTTCCAACCCGCGATATTCTAAACACTCCCAGCAAATAATGAAAGGTACTATCCAGCCCCTGCCGGGCTCACCGTTGCCGCTCGGCGTGCAGCTCACACCTCAAGGCATCAATTTTGCCTTGTTTTCCCGCCATGCCGACTCAGTGGCCCTGGCGATCACCCTGCCGGGACAGCACGGCCAGACAGCACAGATGTTTCCGCTGGATCCGGCTGTGCACAAGACCGGTGATGTATGGCACATCCTGTTGCAGGGCGCTCCCCCGGGGTTGCGTTACGGCTACCGCATCATCGGTCCTAACGATCCGCAGGGAAGCGGGCATTTTTACGATGGTCACGACATCCTGCTCGATCCTTATGCACGGGCGCTGGTCAGCGGCGCCTGGGGAGAGCAGCGCCCCTATATCGGCAAGGAACCCTGTTGCCTGATTGATCATGAACCCTATGACTGGGAAGGCGACCGGCCGCTGAAAACTCCTATTCAGGACACCATCATCTACGAGCTGCATGTGCGTGGTTTTACGATGGATTCCGGTACCAGAAGTGTTCCGGGGA
>CAZEIT010000219.1:0-4495 GCA_964512515.1 uncultured Desulfobulbus sp. | reverse complement strand
CCTCTTCAGTGCTGATCATCTTCATGCACTGAAAATGTTTCAAGGGACATTTTTTCTTTTTACAGGGACTGCAAACCAGTTCCTTGCGCACAACTACCGCACTGGCCGAATAAGGCCCGGTGGCGATGTGGTCAGTCGAGCCAAACAGCGCTACCTGCGGGGTATGCAGGGCAGCGGCAATGTGCATCAACCCGGAATCATTGGTAACAAAGGCGTCGCATTCGCCAATCAGCGCCATGGCTGCAATAAGCCTGGTTCTGCCGGCAAGATCTATGAGTCGCGCCTTTTTGCCCGTAAGCCGCACAATCTCGGCCGTGGTGGGCTGATCTGCGGTGCTGCCGAAGAGGAGGATATGGGCATCGTAGCGTTTGGCCAGAAGTACCGCCAATTCGGCATAGCGGGCCGGCGGCCAGCGTTTGGCCGGGCCAAAGGCCGCACCGGGGTTGAAGCCTATCAAAAGTGATGAGGATGAGCGTGCGCCGGTCAGCTCGTGCAGTCGCGCCTTGGCGGCATCAATCTCAAAACCAGGCAGGAAGATTTCCAGCTCATTGGGCCCAGTGGGGATACCCAAGCCCCGCAGGATGCGCTGGTAATAGAACACCTCATGCTTCACCACGATGTTGAGCGCCTTTTCGACCCGGTGGGTCAGCAGGAGGCTGCGGCCGTCGGTGGCATAGCCGCCACGCACAGGTATCCTGGCAAGCCAGGCCAAGAGGGCTGCTTCAAAGGCGTTCTGCAACAGGACTGCGCAGTCGAAACGTTCCTGCCGTAACTCCTTGCCCAGTTGCCACAGGCCGCGCAGGCCATGGTGCCGTCCCCGCTTCTCGTAGGGGATAATACGATCTACCCGAGGGCTGTAACGGAAAACATCACTCACCCAGGGGTAGGCCAGAAGCACAATTTCGCTGTCCGGATAGGCCATTCGCAGGCTGCGCAAAGCCGGTGTGGTCATAACCGCATCCCCAACCCAGTTGGTGGAGCGGACCAGTATTTTTTCCGGGTTTTCAGGAAAGGGGTACATCATTTTTTGTTTGTCTGCTCAGATGCCCTTAGCTGAGCGTGGCCAGATGCTCGCGCGCAAAGGCAATGGAATCATCCAGGGCGAGCGCGGTTTCGTAGTTGGTGCGGGCCTCTTCAAATTCGCCAAGCTGTTCCTGGTTCAGAGCCAGATTGGCGTAATCAATGGCAGAAGAAGGGTTGAGTGCCACGGCCCGCTTAAAATGTGCTGCAGCCTCGCCGTAGCGGCCCAGTTTGAACAGGCATACCCCCATGGTGTTGTGTATGTCTGGCCGCTCTTCATCATAGCCTAACCCCTGGCTAAGTGCGGCCACAGCCTCTTCATAGCGGCCCAGATCGCGCAGACAACAGCCCAGGTATGAATAGATATAGGGCAGATCTTCGCTCGCACAGGGAAGACTCAGGGCCTGGCGCAAAGAGGTGATGGCGGCCTCCAATTCGCCTGCCTCATAATGCTGGCATCCCTGGTAGAAGAAGAGCGAATATTCCTCCGGCGCAAGTTCCTGCATGGCAGCAAGCTTTTTTTGCAGGGCCGGGCCTTGCAGCAGGCTGCTCGCCAGCTTGGCGGCAAAGAGCAGGGCATTGCCGCCCATGGCCCGCTCGCGGAAATGTGCGCCCGGCATAATGGTATATACTGCAGGAATCTGCAGACTGTCATGGGTGGTGTTGACCACAAAGAGCTCCAGGCCCTGCTCCGCCAAAACGCCTGTACAGGCGCGCACCTCTTCCAGAATGTCGGCATGCTTCAAATCATGCAGCACAGAAATAGATAATTTTTCTGTATTTTCCAGCAGATATACCACCTCATCCAATGAGGCCGGCTTGGGCAGGCCGCTGGCCACATAGTTGGAGCCGCTGTTGAAATCTCCAGCCAACTGGGCCACTTCAGTCAGAGCCCGGATCACCGCCTTGTCGGCATCGGGCGTGGTGCCTGCGGTAAAGACAATTTCACTCTTTTCAGGAAAGCTGGCAGGATCCCAGGCCAGGGCAGCTACCGTGGGAATGCCGGTATCAAGCGAGAAATCATAGAGATGCAGGCGAATGCCATTGACCAGAAATTTTTCAATCAGCCCTGCAGCCACCGGCTCGGTAATGCTGTCCAGGGCAATTTCCGGCACACGCAACTCTTCCCGGCTGACAAGGGCGCAGACATGCCGCTCCACCACCTCACAGATGCCCTGCAGCACAGCTTCTTCCATGGTGTTGCCCGCAGCCGGGCCATTGAACTCGTTAATGGCGTAAAACCAGCTAAAAGGCACCAACCAGGGGCTCCCGTCGCTCAAGCGCCGGGCCCACACCCATTTAAGCGGAATATCCTGCAGCAAACCGCGCAAAAGCAAGGGCGCATGGCTGGTATCGTGCACCGAGGCCAGCAGGGTTTCCACGGGCAAGAGCGGATAGCCCAGAGATTCCATCTCCTGATAATCGCCAACAAGAAAATGAGCGGGATCCTGCAGAAAACTGAAAAAACTGAAGCGCTCGGCCAGTTCCATACAGGCGCTTGCCCGCGACTGTTCCGGGCTTGAACCCTTGCCCATCTGCTTTTTATTGCCGATCACCCGCCTGGCCTCTGGTCCGCACACGCTGAAATACACGGGTATATCCAGGCGGCCATTATCCACCCGCTGAATCTCCTTAAGGATATCTAGGCCGCTTTCTTGAAGTCGCGCATGAAAGCGCGCAATAGTCTGCTCCGGGGAACAGGCCTTATCCTGATCCAGGGTGTAGCCCTTGGGGCAGGAGTGCAGGGTAATCAGGGTATCAGGAACAACAGGAGCAGCCATCTTTGTCAGTAGAGTCAACAGAAAAAGGAAGAAGATCGTGGATACGGGGGAGGCGTGTCAGCCAGGAGTCGCCATGGGCCGCCAGGGTAAGCAATGGTTTGTGAGTATCATGCCGGATCAGTACGATTGCCAGATGCGCTTCCGGAATAAAAATACCTAGCCGCTCAGGCCACTCCACCACCACGACACCCTGCAAATCAAAATATTCAAGCAAACCGCTGGCTTCAACATCATCTTCCCCGGCCAGACGGTACAAATCCATGTGGTATACCGGCAAACGGCTCTGATACTCATGCATCAGAGCAAAGGACGGGCTGGACACATAGTCGTCCTCACCCACCCCAAGGCCGCGAGCCAGCAATTGAGTGAACGTGGTCTTGCCTGCGCCCAGGCTGCCATACAGAAGCAGCACATCACCAGCTTGCAACTGTTCTGCCAGCACTTGGGCAATGCGCTCTAAAGCAGGCAGATCCGCCAGGTACGAGTACGAGCAGCACGATTTTTCGCTATCATCCATAAAGCGTCCCCGGTTGGGTGCGAAAAAACAAACAAGGGAGGCATAATAATGGAGATTACAGGCGAGTGCAAGTACGGCAAAAAAGATCTGCTGGCATCCCCCTGCTCGTATCAGGTTTAGCCAAGTTTAGATATGATACTTGTGCCCGGCCCGGATGGTGCAGGCTCGGTAGAGCTGCTCCAAAAGGAGCAGGCGGCTGATTTCGTGGGTAAAGGTCATCTTAGAAAGCGAGAGCCGGTAGCCTGCCTGGCTCAGCACGGTATGGTGCAGGCCAAGGTGGCCGCCGATGAGAAAAGCTATCTCCGCCCTGCCCTGTTCCTGCCAGCGGGTGAGCAAAGTGGCCAGTTCTTCTGAAGAGATGGCCGTGCCTGTAGGGTCGAGCGCCACCACCAGTTGTGCGCTGTTGCTGCAGGCAAGCAGTTCTTCTGCCTGGCGGGCCTGGTTGCGCTCATCCGGCGCGCCGTGCACATGGCGCTCCTTGAGCAGCGGCATTTCAAGGGCGGCATAGCGCCGCAAACGGCCTGCATAGTCGCGGATACCGTCTTCAAGATAGGCTTCCCTCGTTTTACCGAGCAGAGGGATCAGGAATTTCATTCCACCTGATCCGGAGGCGGAGAGTTTTCCAGCAATGCCTGCAAAATACGGCAGAACGCCGCATAGCCCATGCTGGTTTTCAGGCCGGGGCAGGATGCGGCGATACTGTGAAAGTTGTTTTCATCGCCAAGGATGCTGGGGTGCAGGGGCCACTGACGACAGCGCCAGGGCCGGCCCGCGTGCACACTGCAACCGCGCTCTGGTTCATAAAAAATGCAATGCCCATCCCTAACCTGCATCTGCACCACCGAGCCGGTAATGCGCCAATAGCGGCGCGCCACCTCTTGCCGCGGCAGACCAAGATGCGTCACCATCCGCTCTTGATCCTGCTCGTTCAAGGAGACCGTGGTCTCGCCCTGGCAGCAAAAGCCACAGCGGGTACAGACAAAAATATCAGAAACTTCGGGCAGTGTGGGGGAATCCATGGTGACAAAAAACCGGGAGGTGCGGGAGAACTACGCGTTGCCGATAATGTCTCCCAATTGGGTGATATCAATGCCAAAGGAGCCTGCCGCCTTTTTCCATCGTTCCTCCACCGGGGCACGGAAAATCACCTCCATATCCGCAGGCACCACCAGCCAGC